>CAZUKT010000307.1:0-1539 GCA_964620975.1 uncultured Rubrivivax sp.
CCAAGTACGCCCACTGGTTGACCCTGGTCTGAGCGGGCTGAGCACACCATGAGCACCGAACCCAAAGCCCTGGTTGAACTGGCCGCCGCCGATCTGCAAGGCCCAGGCGTCACCTTCTGCCCCAACCCGAAAATGGCGTTGTGGAGCAGCCACCCCAAGGTCTTCATCGACGTGGCCAGCACGGGCGAGGGCCGCTGCCCCTATTGCGGCACGGTGTACCGGCTCAAAGCCGGCGAAAAGGTGGGTGCGGCGCACTGAGCTGCACACGGCCATGCCGGCGAATGCGGCCTTGCTGGCCATTGCGCGCGATGCGCTGCTGGACCACCTGACCCGAGGCGACCCCAGGCATTCGCTGGGGCTGCTGCTGGCGGCGCTGGGCCTGGCATTGGGCCAGCCCTGCAGCCTGCAAAGCCTGGGTGCCGACGGCCAACCCGGCTGGGCCGAAGGCCCGCCGCCACCCACCGACGCCACCGCGCTGGCCATTGACCGGCTGGGTGTGCGCCTGGGCCTGCTGCGTGTGGGCGGAGCGCCCGACGCAGCGGCGCTGCGCCAGCGGCTTGCACCGCTGCTGCCGGCGTTGCAGGGCCTGCTGCACCAGGCGGTGCTGGCAGGCATGCCAGCCGCTGACAGCGCGCACATGGGCCTGATCCGCGCTGCGCTGGCAGGTGCCGGCACTTTTGTGTGGGAATGGTCGATAGACAACGACTGGCTGTCCGACATCGACGAAGGCTTGGCGCAGCTGGGTTATGCACTGGGGCCGGTGGGCCACACGCAGGAAGACTGGAACCGGCTCATCCACCCCGACGACCGCGAGGCCAACCACCAGGCCTACCTGCGCCACGAGCGTGGTGAAGTGGACGTGTACGAACACGCTTACCGCGCGCTGGCCGCCGACGGCAGCTGGCGCTGGATGGTGGAACGCGGCCGCATCGTTGAACGCCACGCCGACGGGCGCGCGAGCCGCATGGTGGGCACGCAGGCCGACATCACAGACCGGCGCGCCAAGGACCAGGCCGCACGCGAAGCCACCGAGCGGCTGGCGCGCATTGCGCGGCAGGTGCCGGGCATGCTGTTCCAGTTTGACCGCAACGCCGGCGAGGTGGGCCACTTCAGCTACATGAGCGAACGTGCGCCCGACTTGTTTGGTGCGCCCAGGGAAGCGCTGCGCATCCAGAACGAGGCGTTCTGGTTGACCATTGAAAGAGCCGACCGCTACCGGCTGGCCGCCACGCTGGACGAGTCCGAACGCACGTTGGGCGAGTGGCGCTGTGACTTCCGGGTCACACGCGGTGACGGCGCACAACGCTGGATGCTTGCGCTGGCCATGCCCGAGCGCCTGGCCGAAGGCCGTACCGCGTGGTACGGCTACGTGCAAGACATCACCGAGCGCCGCGAGCTCGACAGCGCCTTGCACGCCGCCGCGCTGGCCGACGCCGCCAACCGCGCCAAGACCGAATTCCTGTCGCGCATGAGCCATGAATTGCGCACGCCGCTGAACGCCGTGCTGGGCTTTGCGCAGCTGATGGAAATCGACAACAC
>CAZUKT010000307.1:1549-6032 GCA_964620975.1 uncultured Rubrivivax sp.
CCCCCCACGGCCGGCCAGCAGCGCCGCCTGACGCTGATCCGTGGTGCCGGCGCCCACCTGCTGCGCATGATCGACGACATGCTGGACCTGACCCGCATCGAGGCCGGTGGTTTGGCCCTGCAGATCGAACCCGTGCCACTGGGTGCACTGGCGCGCCAGGCGCTGGACATGGTGCGCGAGATTGCCGAGCGCGCCCAGGTGACGCTGCACCTGGTGGCGGCCGACGAGACCACCGTGCTGGCCGACCGCACGCGGCTGCTGCAGATTCTGTTCAACCTGCTGGGCAACGCCATCAAATACAACCGCCCTGGCGGCACCGTGGCGCTGTCACTGGAGCGCGCCGCCAACGGTGAGGTGCAAATGCGTGTGCGAGACAGTGGCCTGGGCATCAGCGAAGCAGACCTGCCGCATGTCTTTGAGCCTTTCCAGCGTGGCAACCAGGCCGGCGGGCGCGTCGAAGGCACGGGCATTGGCCTGGCGGTGACACGCTCTTTGGTGCAGTTGATGGGTGGCAGCATCAACGCCCGCAGCGAGCCCGGCGCGGGCTCTGAATTCAGCGTGCGCCTGCCGCTGGGTGACGTGCCTGTGGCGGCGCTTTATGACCGCGACGGCGCCGAGCCCGACCGCTACTCCAGCACGTAAACCAGCGCCGTGCGCGGCGGCACCAGCAGCCGGCTGGTGGTGGCGTCCCAGTGCGCATTCACGGCCGGCCGTTTGTCGGCCGCCGTGTCGGCACGGTGCACCGGGTGCAACACCCAGGCCTTGCCCTGCTGCGTGGGCAGGTCCAGCCTGGCATCGGTGGGCCCGGCATTGATGGCGTACATGAGCTCGGCAAACCCGGCACCGGGCACGCCGCGGCCCTGCAAGTGGCCCACGATGACGGCACCGTTCTGTGCCGGGCCGACGTTGAGGAAAGTCAGCCGCTGCGCCACGTCGTCGGCCGTGCGCAGGCGCAGCAGCGTGCTGCTGGCGCGGATGCGCAGCAGGTCATAAAAGGCATCGCGGGCAAAGCGGATGTCGGCCGGCGTGGGTTGCAGTTCGGCGTCGGCCAGCAGCGGCTGCATCAACGGCCACAGCGCGTTGTTGGCATGCTGCGGCGGCAGGCCGCTGCCGAAGTGGTTGGTGGTAAAGCTCCAGTCCAGGCGGTTGAACCAGTCACCGCTGTCGTAGCTGTCGCGGTCCAGGCTCTTGCTGCGCAGCGCTTCGATGCCCGCGTGGTAGTAAGCCACGCCCTGACTGAAGGCCGTGAGCGCCATGCCCAGCACCTGCACCCGTGCGCGGTCGGCGGTGGTGGTGCTGCGGCGCAGCTTGAGCACGTTGATGTCGTAGAGCGTCTGGTTGTCGTGGTTCTCCACGTAGTTGACCACCTCACCCGGCTGGCTGGCGTAGCCCGCGCCTTGGCCGGCGTAGTCGATGTCGGCCAGCGCCTTGATGCTGCCGTCGTGGGTGGTCATGCGCACGCTGCGCAGCGTGGCGGCCAGGCCCACACGCACCAGGTCGGCCGTGCGGTGCAGGTCTTGCAGCGTGGCGCGGGAGCCGGGTTTGGCGTCGTAGTAAAGGCCGTTGAGCCAGCCTTGGCGCTCGGCCGTCTGCGTGGCGTCGTCGCAGCAGCCACCGCCGCGCGCGGCGTCGCGGCCGCGGTCGCTGAAGGTGGCGATGCCGCTGCCGTTCAAGCTGCCCTGGCTGGCCTGCACAAAACGTGCGCCGTTGGCGACTTCGCCAAAGTTCCAACCTTCGCCGATGAGGTGGATGTGCCGGCCGGTGGCGGCGTTCACGGCCTTCTGCAGCTTTTCCATGGCCACGCGTGGCTGGTGGCCCATCAGGTCAAACCTGAAGCTGTCGATGTGGTGGTCACGCGCCCAGACCACGGTGCTGTCGATCATCAGCTTGGCCATCATGCGGTTTTCTGTGGCTGTGTTGTCGCAGCAGGTGCTGCGTTCAACCGCGCCCTTTGCGTCCAGCCGGTGGTAGTAGCCGGGCACGATGCGGTCGAGCACGCTGCGTGCCTTTTGCCCGCTGGCGGTGGTGTGGTTGTAGACCACGTCCATGCCCACACGCAACCCGGCGGCGTGCAACGCCTGCACCATGCGGCGCAGCTCCAGCACACGCACGGCGCCGTCTTCGGCATTTGTGGCGTAGCTGCCCTCGGGGGCCGTGAAGTGGTAGGGGTCGTAGCCCCAGTTGTAGCAGTCGGCGCTGGCGCTGGCGGTGACGGCCGCCTGCTGCGTGGTGCCGTCGGGTGTGTGGCCTGGCAGGCCGCTGATCGGCGGCGTGGTGCAGCCCTGTTCGGGCACCGTGGCCAGGTCAAACAGGGGCAGCAGGTGCACGTCGGTCAGGCCGGCGGCGGCCATGGCACGCAGGTGCTTGGTGCCATTGGATTGCGGCTCGGCAAAACCCAGGTACTTGCCGCGCCAGGCGGGACGCACGGTGTTGTCGTTGGCCGAAAAGTCGCGCACGTGCAGCTCGTAGATCATCAAGTCGGTGGCGGCCAGTGGCTGCGTGGGGCGCGGCCCGTGGTCCCAGCCGGCGGGCTTGAGCGCGGGCGCGTTCAGGCTGCCTATCCAGCTGCGGCGTGAGTCGGTGTTCAGGCTCACCGAATACGGGTCGGTGACGCGGTTGCGCACCAGGCCCACGCCCCGCACAAACACGTCCACCAGGTAGGTGTAGCTGTGGCCGCTCAGGTCACGCCGCTGCGCGGTGGCCCACACGCCGCTGGTGGCGTCAACGGCCAGCGGCAGCAGGGCCTGTACCGGGCTGCTGCCGGTGCGGTGCAGGCACAGCCATACGCCTTGCGCGGTGGGCGCCCAGAGCTTGAAGCGGGTGTGGCGTGGCGCCACGGTGGCACCCAGGTCGGGCACGGCCTCGGCGGGTGCAAAGAGATCGTCCAGGGCCGGGGCCGTTTGCGTGGCGGTGGCGTGTGACACGCGGCCGGCCGCGTCCAGTTGCACCAGCACCAGCTGGCTGCGGTGCAGGGTGCGCAGCCGGGGTTGGTCGCGCAGGCGCAGGCTCAGCGTGGTGCCCGTGCCCACCCACTTCAGGCGGTCGCGTGTGGCGTCGTCCAGCGGCAGCGTGTGCGGTGCCATGTCCAGTGCACCGTCGGCACCCAGCACGGGCAGGCCGGGCCGTGCGGTGATCTGGCCACGCTGTGAGTGATAGAGCTTGAAGCTGCCTTGGGCCGCCACACCGGGCCAGCGCAGCACCAGGGCACTGCCCCACACGGCGCTGGCGTCCAGCGTGGGGGCGGCCGTGGGCACGGCTTGCAGCACGCGGGCAAAGTCGGCGTCGCATTCGGCACGTTGTGGCGCCGGGGCGGCGGCTGCGGCGCCGGCCAGCAGCAAACTGGCCAACGAGGCCGCCACAGGTGGGGCCATGAATGAGGTCGCAATTGAGGCAACACGGCGCACGGCAGAACGGGCAATGGGCATGGTCAGGCCTTGGTGCGGCAGGTGGGCAGGCGCTGAATGCTATCGAAGTAAAACTACACGCGGCCGCCGGGTGATCCATGACGGCGGGCACGTCCGCAAGCGGCCAGGAGGGGGGTTGTTGCGATGGTGGCGCGTTTGTAGTTGCACTACATTGCGGCGCTGATTTGTTCGTCCATGAGACCTTGACCATGTGTTGTGCGCCACTGAAGTTTTCTGCCCTTCGCCGTGTGCTGCTGGCCTGCTGTGTGGCGCTGGTGCTGGCGCCGGGGATGTCGGGCGCGGTGGTGTCTTCTGCCACGGACACCAGCGCGGTGCCCGCCCAGCCACGCAGCAGCACGCTGCCCGAAGGCTGGCAGCACGGCGTCTTCATGGAAATCTTCGTGCGTGCCTGGCGCGACAGCAACGGCGACGGCATCGGTGACTTGCGGGGCCTGATCCAGAGCCTGGACTACCTGCAGGCGTTGGGCATTCGCGGCATCTGGCTCATGCCCATCACCGGCAACGCCGACGGCGACCACGGCTACGCCACCACGCACTTCCGCGACATCGCCCCCGAATACGGCACGTTGGCTGACTTTGACGAACTCATCAGCCAGGCGCACCGGCGCGGCATCGGCGTGGTGATGGACTACGTCATCAACCACGCAGCCGCCACGCACCCGATGTTTGTGCAAGCGCTGCAAGGCCCCGCCAACCCCTTCCACAGCTGGTTTGTGTGGTCTGAAGAAGCGCCCCAGGGCTGGGACATCTGGGGCCAGAACCCCTGGTACCTGACGGCGGGTGAACACTGGAACTTCAAAGGTCTGCTCAAGGACTTGCCCAAGCCCGCGCCCGACGCACGGGGTTTTTACTTTGGCACCTTCGGGCCGCACATGCCCGACTTCAACTTCCGCAACCCGGCGGTGGTGGACTACCACTTCAGCAGCCTGCGCTTCTGGCTCAACCGGGGGCTTGACGGCTACCGGCTCGACGCCGTGCCGCACTTGATAGAAAACAGCGCCAAGGACTGGAACGACCAGCCCGAGAGTCGCCGCCTGACCGGTGAACTGACAGCGCTG
>CAZUKT010000308.1:0-5995 GCA_964620975.1 uncultured Rubrivivax sp.
CTACACCGACATCGGCCGCGACGGCATGCTCACCGGCATCAACATCGACGCCACCGTGAAGCTGGCGCGGGCGCTGAGCATCCCGGTCATCGCTTCAGGCGGCTTGTCAGACATGGCCGACATAGAGCGGCTGTGCGCGGTGGAATTTGAAGGCGTGCAGGGCGTGATCTGCGGCCGCAGCATCTACACCGGCGCGCTGGACTTCAGTGCCGCCCAAGTTCGGGCTGACGAACTCGCTGTCTAGTGCCGCACCGACAAGGCCGGGGGCTGCGGTCCCCGGCCCCGTTTGTGGTTAGTGCCTGCGGCGGCTGCGGCTCGCTGCGCCCACCAATGCCAAGCCTGCCAGCATCAGTGCGTAGGTGGCCGGCTCGGGTACCGGCGACAGTTGCAGGAAGCCACGGATCTCGCCACCCGGAAAAGCGTTCGTATGGATGTTGAGGTAGGCCTTGCCGCTGTCCAGGCCCGCCAGCAGCGCGCTGAATGCGCTGCCCGGTGTGCCGCCGTTGGCGTTGATGAAGCTGTTGTTCCACGAGCCGCTGCTGGCGGTCATGTCAAAGGTGCGGTCGTAGCTGCCAAAGCTGCCGCCTGAAGGAAAACCCGTGAAGCTGGGCGTCACCGTGGCCACGCCGGCCGTGCCCGCCCCTGGCATTGAAGTGCAGCAGTGGATGTGGGCCGCCGTCACGTTGCCGGTGAGGCCGCTGAAACTGGTGATGACCTGCATCGTGAAGTCATGGTCGTCGATGATGACCGTGGCTGTGCCCGTGCCCAGAGAGTTGTTGGGCGGCGCTTCGGCCGCGCCGCTGAGCGTGGTGGTGAAGGTCACCGTGTGCGCCAACGCTGGCGCAGCAAGTGCCGACGCCGCCAGGGCGGCCAATCCAAGTAGGTGTGCTCGCATTTGTAGGACTCCAGGAGGGCGAAGTTGGGTTCCCTCTCGGCCGGGCTTACGAACACAGCAAAGTTCTGATTCCCGCAGACAGGCCCTACAGGCTAGGGGCAGGGATAATCGCTAGTCGCTACCAACCGCCCCGCGCATGCTCGCCAAACGCATCATCCCCTGTCTTGACGTTACCGGCGGCCGCGTCGTCAAGGGCGTCAACTTTGTCGAGCTTCGTGATGCCGGCGACCCCGTGGAGATCGCCGCCCGCTACAACGACCAAGGCGCCGACGAACTGACCTTCCTCGACATCACCGCCACCAGCGACGAGCGTGATGTCATCTTGCACATCATCGAAGCTGTGGCGTCACAGGTTTTCATCCCGCTCACCGTGGGCGGCGGTGTGCGCACCGTGGCCGATGTGCGGCGCTTGCTCAACGCCGGCGCCGACAAGGTGAGCTTCAATTCAGCCGCAGTGGCCAACCCGCAAGTCATTCGTGACGCGTCCGACAAGTACGGTGCGCAGTGCATCGTGGTGGCCATAGACGCCAAACGCCGTAAGGACACAGACGGGCTGCCGTTGATGGGCGCAGCCGGTGGCTGGGACGTCTACACCCACGGTGGCCGCAAGAACACCAACCTGGACGCGGTGGCCTGGGCCACCCAGATGGCAGAACACGGCGCGGGCGAAATCTTGCTCACCAGCATGGACCGCGACGGCACCAAGACAGGCTTTGACCTCGAACTCACGCGTGCCGTGAGCGATGCCGTGCCGGTGCCTGTGATTGCTTCGGGCGGCGTGGGTGCCCTGGCGCACCTGTCGGATGGCATCCGCATTGGCGGTGCCGATGCGGTGCTGGCGGCAAGCATCTTTCACTATGGGGAATTTACGGTGGCTCAGGCGAAGGCATTGATGGCGCGAGACGGCATTCCTGTGCGGCTATGAGCAAAGTACCCGCCAAGCCCCGGCCGCAGGCGCACGGCCGCGACCCCAAGTCCACGCGGCCTGTCATCAAACCTGCCACGCAGCATCTGGGCCAGGTGCGCCTGATCGGCGGCTTGTGGAAGCGCACCAAGTTGCCCGTGGCCAACCTGCCCGGCCTGCGGCCCACGCCCGACCGCGTGCGCGAGACACTTTTCAATTGGCTGGGCCAGGATCTTGCCGGTTGGCGTGTGCTTGACGCCTTTGCCGGCAGCGGCGCACTTGGCTTCGAGGCTGCGTCTCGTGGCGCGGCCGAGGTACTGCTGCTTGAACGCGAAGGTCTGCTTGTCACCAACCTCGCGGCCTGGCAGCAGCGCCTGCAAGCCAGCGCGGTGCGCGTGGAGCGCACCGACGCGCTTCGCTGGATGGCCGCCGCAGCGCCCGCCCGCTTTGACCTGGTGCTGGTCGATCCACCTTTTGACGCCAACCTGGCCGAGCACGCGGCCGCGTTGGCCGCACCGCTGGTGGTGCCGGGGGGCTTCATGTACCTGGAATCGGCCCAGCCGCTGGCGCAAGCGCCGGCCGGTTTTGAGCTCTACCGCAGCCTGAAGGCCGGTGCGGTTCACGCCCAGCTTTGGCAGCGCTTGCCCTGAGCAAGGCTAAACTGCGCGCCGCTTTGCAGCGCAGCGTGTAGGGCGCCCCGGGCAGCGTTGCCGACGCCCACCAACGGATGCACGAGCAAAGTGGCCAAGCAACATTTGCTCATGAGGAACGTGACGTGACACTCAAAGCCCCGCTCACCGCCGTGTACCCCGGCACCTTTGACCCAATGACGTTGGGACATGAAGACCTCATGCGCCGGGCTTCGCGTCTGTTTGACCGCTTGATATTGGCCGTGGCGGCGGGCCACCACAAGCGCACCATGTTCACCATTGCCGAGCGCATGGACATGGCGGCCGAGATCGCCGCGCCCTACAAAAACGTCGAAGTCATGGCGTTTCGCGGTCTGCTCAGCGACTTCGTGGGCGAATTCGGCGGCAAGGTGGTGGTTCGTGGACTGCGCGCCGTGAGCGATTTTGAATACGAATTCCAGATGGCCGGAATGAATCGCCAACTGATGCCCGAAGTCGAAACCGTGTTCATGACGCCGTCAGACCAGTACCAGTTTGTCAGCGGTACCTTTGTGCGCGAGATTGCCAGCCTTGGCGGTGATGTTTCCAAGTTCGTGGCACCCTCGGTGCTTAGGCGCCTGAAAGACCGCGTCACGCAAACGGAGACCTGACCCCGCCATGGCGCTTTGGATCACAGACATGACAGCCGGAGGAAGGCAACGCATGCGTTGCCCCGGCTGGCACGGCGGGCGCATGCTTGCGCTTGCCGAGTTCGTCAGTGGCCGGGGAGGCTGAGCGGTGGCGCTGTGGATCACTGACGAATGCATCAACTGCGATGTCTGCGAGCCCGAGTGCCCGAATGACGCCATTTACATGGGCGTTGAGATCTACGAGATCGAGCCCGGCAAGTGCACCGAATGTGTGGGCCACCACGACACCCCGCAGTGCGTGCTGCTGTGCCCGGTGAGTTGCATCCCGGTCAACCCTTCTTGCGTCGAGACACCGGCGCAACTGCTTGCCAAATACCATCAGCTTCAGGCCGCGAAACCTTCGGGTGTTTTGCCGTCTGAAGAGGCCTCTTTGGTGCCGTAGCAGGCTTGACGGCCTGGGTGGATCTGCTGCCAATGCCCGCCAACCCGGCATTTGGCCCTGCCGCTGCGTCGCGCTGCTGGCGCTCTTGTGCCAGGCGTTGCCCCAACTGGCGCTCGCGTTGCGCCACGTCTTGCGCGGCCTTGACGTCCGCTGCAGGCCTGGCATCGGCGCCCGCAACCATGTGGCCGTCTGTACAAGGCGTGGCTGAATAGTTGCGGCCGTCGGCGCCACAGCGCCATACCGATTGGCCTTGCGCGGCAGCGCCCAATGGCACGGCCAAGGCGGCCAGCGTGGTGGCCAGCAGCAGGATCGCCTTCATTTGTCTTCTCCTTCGGGTGCCGTGGGTGGAATCGGGTCCGTAGTCGTGTCGGCCGGCAACGCCGCCTTCGTTGGCGGATCTTTGCGCGGCGGCTTGGGCCGCGGTGGTTGGGCATGGATCAGGGCCAAGGCCTTGTCCATGTCGCCGTCCAGCAGAAAGTCAGTGGCCTTGAGAGACTGCTCAATGGCCTTTTCTATGCCTTCGCGTTGCTCGGGCGCGGGCTTCTTGAGCACATAGTTCACCACCTCGGCCTTGTCACCGGGGTGGCCAATGCCCAGCCGCAGGCGCCAGAAGTCTTGTGTGCCCAGCATGGCGTGGATGTCCTTCAAGCCGTTGTGCCCGGCGGCACTGCCGCCGAACTTGAGCTTGGCCTGGCCCGGCAGCAGATCGAGTTCGTCGTGTACCACGAGGATCTGCGACGGTTCAATCTTGAAGAAACGTGCCAGCGTGGCCACCGAAACGCCTGAGCGGTTCATGAAGGTCATGGGCTGCAGCAACCACACAGCTTCACCGCCACGGCTGATGCGGGTGGCAAGTGCCTGGTAGCTGCGCTCGGGCACAAGCCGCGTGCCCAGCTTGCTGGCCATCGCGTCCACCCACCAGAACCCGGCGTTGTGGCGCGTGGCCTCGTATTCATTGCCCGGGTTGCCCAGGCCCACAAAGAGTCGAATCATGGCCAGGATTATGGAAGTGACGCCCAAGAAAAAGCCCCACCGGAGTGGGGCCTGATGAAGAGGGAACACGGTGGGGGGACCCCCCACCCGTTTGCCTCACTTCTGGTTTTGCTTTTCGGTCTTCTTGGGCTTGGCGCCCTTGCCCTTTTCGGCGGCCACCACCACAACAGGCGCCACTTCTTCTTCGACCCTGGGCATGGTCACGGCCACGATCACCGGGTTCAGCGTGCCGCGCTTGACGACCTTGATGCCCTCGGGCAGTTTCAAGTCGCTGGCGTGCAGGCTTTGGTTCTTCATCAGGCCGCTCAGGTCGATGGTGACGAACTCGGGCAACTCAGAAGCCAGGCACTCGACTTCAAGTTCGTTGCGCACGTGGCTGACCAGGCACTTGTCGGTTTTGACGGCCGGCGACGTGTCTTCCCCCGTGAAGTGCAGCGGCACCTTCTTGCGCAGCCTGGTGGTTTCGTCCACGCGCTGGAAGTCAATGTGCTGCACGATGGGCTTCCAGGCGTGCATCTGGAAGTCGCGCAGCAGGACTTTTTCGGTCTTGCCCGCCAGGTCCATCTCAAGGATGGACGAGTGAAAAGCCTCTTTCTTCAGCGCGAAGAACAAGGCGTTGTGATCGAGTTCGATCATGGACGGCGTGCCGGCACCGTAAACGATGCCAGGCACCTTGGCCGCGTGGCGCAGGCGGCGGCTCGCTCCGGTCCCCTGCAGCGTACGCTCGTAAGCTGTGAATTTCATGGTTGCTCCAAATGGTGAGACACCCGCGACCAGGTGCCTCTGAAAACGGGCCTGAGCCCGACGAAAGAAACGGTGGCGGGCGCCGCAAGGCGCCCACCACCACTTCTAGAAATTGTTGTTCTGCTCCGCAAAGAGTGAGGTCACCGATTCGCCGTCACTGATGCGCCGTATGGTCTCGGCAAACAAGAAGGCCACCGACAGCTGCCGGATCTTGGTGCAGGCTTTGGCCGTGTCCGACAGCGGAATGGTGTTGGTGATGACGACTTCGTCGATGTGCGACGCAGAAATGCGGTCGATGGCCGGGCCCGAAAACACCGGGTGGGTGCAATAGGCGTACACACTGCGTGCGCCCCGGGCCTTGAGCACCTCGGCCGCTTTGACCAGCGTGCCGGCGGTGTCGATCATGTCGTCCATGATGATGCAATTGCGGCCTTCGATTTCGCCGATGACGTGCATCACTTCGGACACACCCGCCGCAGGGCGGCGTTTGTCGATGATGGCCAGGTCACAGCCCAGTTGCTTGGCCAGCGCACGGGAACGCACCACGCCACCCACGTCGGGCGAAATGACCACCAGGTTCTGATGGTTCTTGCTTTTCAGGTCAGACAGCAGCACCGGGCTGGTGTAGATGTTGTCGACAGGGATATCAAAGAAGCCCTGGATCTGGTCGGCGTGCAGGTCCATGGTGAGCACACGTTCCACGCCCACGGTTTCCAGCAAATTGGCCACGACCTTGGCGCTGATGGGCACACGTGTGCT
>CAZUKT010000309.1:0-5988 GCA_964620975.1 uncultured Rubrivivax sp.
GTGCGTTTGATTCGTTCCCGAAGGACGCGGATGCGATCTTTCCGGGCTGGCGCGAGAAGTTGGCGGGGGCGCATCGCTGATTGCGTGCTTGATGGCTGTGGCGCGTCGCGGCGGGCGGTACCCAGTGGGGGCTCATGCTGGTTCGGTCGGCCTTGCAGGCCGACTGCGCTGCGATGCTCAACCCGAGGACGCGTCGCGGAACTCACTGCGCGCCCTGCGGGCGCTACGTTCAAACAATCGCGACGAGTCAGTTTTTGATGCGCGCTGCGCGCGCCGTCCTCGGGTCTGCGCTTCTCGCCGAACCAGAAATCGCCCCCACCGGGTACCACCCGCCGCTCAGCCGGCATTGGTGGCGGTGCGTTCGCGCACAACGGCTGCTGGTGCAAAGGTGGGTTCGGGCAGGCTGGGGCGCGCCTCTGGAACGCTGAGGAACGCAGGCCTCATGGCCGCGCGCGTTAGCGCGCATCAAAAACTGCCTCGTCGCGGGTGTTTGAGCGCAGAGAGCGAAGCGAACGCAGCGAGTTCCGCGACGGGCCATGAGGTCGAGTACCGCAAGGCAGTCGGCACGCAGTGCCGACCGTACCAGTGAAGCGCCCCAGCCTGCCCGGACCCACCTTTGCTGCTCGACACTCCAACTGCCCGACATCGCCAGCCAACAAAACCAGGAGCCGAACGACATGCACCCCCTCGACGACTGGCGCATCCCCACGCAGCCCTTCTACGCCCAGCAAGCCAACGAAGTGGCGCTGTTTGAAGCCGCCTACGCCGCCCGGCTACCCGTCATGGTCAAGGGCCCCACCGGTTGCGGCAAGAGCCGCTTCGTGGAGTACATGGCCCACCGGCTGGGCCGCCCGCTCATCACCGTGGCCTGCAATGAAGACATGACGGCGGCCGACCTGGTGGGCCGCTTCTTGCTGGAACCCACTGGCACACGCTGGCAAGACGGCCCGCTGACGGTGGCAGCGCGTCATGGCGCCATCTGCTACCTGGACGAGGTGGTGGAAGCGCGCCAGGACACCACCGTGGTGATCCACCCGCTCACCGACCACCGCCGCACGCTGCCGCTGGACAAAAAGGGCGAGCTCGTGCGCGCGCATGCCGACTTTCAACTCGTCATCTCCTACAACCCCGGCTACCAGAGCCTGATGAAGGACTTGAAGACCTCCACGCGGCAGCGTTTTACGGCGCTGGACTTTGACTACCCGGCGGCCGATCTGGAAGCGCAGATCGTCAGCACCGAAACCGGCCTGGCGCTGCCAATGGCGGCAGCACTGGTGGAGGTGGCCGCCGCCGCGCGCCGGCTCAAAGGCCATGGCCTGGACGAAGGCATCAGCACGCGGCTGCTCGTCTACGCCGCGCAACTCATAGCCCAGGGCATTGCGCCGCGTGAAGCGGCACGCATGGCCATGGTGCGGCCCATCACCGACGACGCCGACATCCGCGACACGCTGGATCACGCCATCGAAGCCGTGTTGCCGTAGCGGGCCGCACGACGTGGTCAGCCCCAGCAGCAGATTCGCCACTTACGGCCACGCATCGGCCGCGATGCCGGGTGCGCGGGCCACGTTGCGCCACGCCGAGTTGCGCAGCCAGCTTGACTGCCGCTTTGACGCCGTGGACGGTGTGTTTGACGAGTGCGTGGACGAAGCGCTGCGGGTGCTGTCGCCCGAGGGCATGGGCGCCTACATCGCGCACGCCCGCAAGCTGGGCAAGCTGGGCCGGGGCGTGGAGCCGCTGCTGGCCTTTCTGGAGATCTGGCCCACGGTGGCGCAGCATGCGGGCGAAGCGGCTCTTGCAACGCTGGCCCAGGCCACGCAGGCACTGCAGAAGTCGCCCAACGGGCCGGCCATCGTGCCACTGCATCAGAGCCTGGGTGCGGTGGCGCGGCGGCTGCGCTCACCCGAACTGCTGGCGCAGTACCTGGCCCTGGTGGTGGACTTGATGCAACGCACCAGCATCAGCATCCACGGCCGCCACGCCACCGAGCCCAGCCCCAGTCTGCCCACCTTCTTGCAGCAGGCGCCGCTGCTCCTGGGCCAGGTGTCGCTGGGCGGCTTGCGCACCTGGGTGATGGAAGGCTTGCGCCTGCACGGCAGCCACCCGCAGCGGCAGATCGACTTCTTCAACCTGGCCACACCCGACAGCCGTGCGCTGCTGCAGCGCCAGCGCCACGGCACGCTGCTGGTGGACGTGGAACGCAAGCTCGATCTCACGCTGCGCAGCCTGTGGGGCCAGGCCCTGCCGCTGGTGCCCTACCCCGTGCAAGCCGAACCCGAGCGCGCCACGCTCACGGTGGCCATGCCCTATCTGCAAGACGACGGCCTGCGCCTGCCCGAAGTGCTGGATGCCCGCGCCGGCGCCACCGCCTTGCAGCGCTACCGCGCCATGCTGGCCCACGCTGCCGGCCACCGCCGCTGGAGCCGTCCGCAGGTGGCCGACAACCTGAGCCCGCTGCAACGCCTGGCAGTGGAGACCTTTGAAGATGCGCGTGTGGACCATCTCGTGCAACGTCGTTTTCCGGGGCTGGCGCCTGTGCTGCTTGCACTGCACCCGGTGCCGGCTGAAGACGCTTGCGACCCGGTGCGTGAGTCCTGTCTGCGCCATCGCGCCACCTGCTTGTCGCGTGCGCTGCTCGCCGCGCGGCACCCGTACAGCAACGCAACGCTGCTGGAGTTTGTGGCGCGCTTTCATGTGGCCCTGCAGGGCGGCGATTCAAGCACCGCCGCGATGGCCCAACTGGCGCTGGAATGGGCCACCCGCACACGCCGCCAAAGTGACCAGCAGGCCCAGGTGCACTGGGCCCACACGGTGGTGGACTGGCGTGACGACAACCGCCACCTGTGGACCTTCATCGAAGCCGGTGACGAAGAAGACACCGCACCTGACCCCACCGCGCGCAGCGCGCACGAGGCAGGCGGCCTGCCGCCGCGCCACTACCCCGAGTGGGACGCCGTCACGCACACACACCGCGCCGACTGGGTCAGCGTCTACGACACGCTGCAGCCCAGTGGGCAGGCGGCCGACATCGACGCGCTGCTGGCGCGCCATGCCGCCGAGGCCCGGCACTTGCAGCGTTTGCTGGACCTGCTGAAGCCGCAAGACCGCACGCGCCTGCGCCGGCAAGAGCAGGGCAGCGAGCTGGACCTGGACGTGGCCGTGCGCTCGCTCACCGACTGGCGCGCCGGTGCGCAGCCCGACCCACGCATCCACATGAGCACACGCACCGACGGCCGCGACATTGCCGTGCTGCTGCTGGTGGACTTGTCGCAGTCGGTGAACGATGCCGTGCCGGGCAGCGACGACACCGTGTTGTCGCTGGGCCGCGCTGCGGTGGCGCTGCTGGCGCAGGCCATTGGCGCGCTGGGCGACCAGCTGGCGATTGCGGGCTTTCATTCGAACACGCGCCACGAGGTGCGCTACCTGCACATCAAGGGTTTCACTGAGCCCTGGGGCGACGCACCCAAGGCCCGCCTGGCCGCCACACAGGGTGCGTATTCCACCCGCATGGGCGCCGCGCTGCGCCATGCCGGCCACTTGCTCAGCGGCCGCCAGGCCGACAAGAAACTGCTGCTGGTGCTGACCGACGGCCAGCCCGCAGACGTGGACGTGGCCGACCCGCAGCACCTGATCGCCGATGCCGCCCAGGCCGTGCGTGAACTGGACCAAATGGCGCTGTACACCCACTGCATCAGCCTGGACCCCAAGGCCGACGCCTACGTGGGCCCGGTCTTCGGCAAGCGCTGGACCGTGGTGGACCACGTGGCGCAACTGCCGCGGCGCCTGCCCGAGATCTTTTTGGGTCTGACGCGCTGAGCCTGGGCCGTCGTGCCGCGGGCATGGCCCGGCGGCCTCGCTCCCGGGCGTGCCGCCGTGAACTTGGCACGCCAGCACGCTGCCCACTTGACCTGCGGCAATCGCCTTGGCGACCCCAGGCGTAGCCTCGCCCGTTGGCCGCCTGTTCTGCGGGCGCTGCGAAGTTCCGGTCTGCCTGGGTTGGTTGTGGCATTCCCCGGCCCTTGTGGGTGATCAACCGGTACGCCCTCGATGAAGTTCACTGCGAAGCGCTTTCTCCCTGCGTGGGCTGGGCTGGCGCTTGGGTGTGTGCTGGCGTTGTTTGCGGGGCTGCAGGTCAAGCAGGGCATCGAAGAGGACGCTGTTGACCAGTTTGCCCACACCAGCGACCGGGTGGCGCTCAAGGTGCGCGAGCGCCTGGGTGCTTACGAACTCATCCTCAAAGGTGGCGCGGGGCTGTTTGCCGGCTCGGCGCGTGTTGATCGCACGGCGTGGCGGGCCTATGTCGACAAGCTGCGCCCGCGCGACAGCGTTCCGGGTGTGCAGGGCATCGGCTACGCGCAAGTCATAGAGCCCAGCCAGCTCGCCGCCCATGTGGCCGGGGTCAGGCACGAAGGCTATGCGCAGTACACGGTGCGTCCGGCCGGTGAGCGGGCGCTGTACACGTCCATCGTCTACCTGGAACCCTTCAGCGGCCGCAATCTGCGTGCCTTTGGCTATGACATGTACGCCGAACCGGTGCGCCGGGCCGCCATGGAGCGGGCGCGGGACACCGGTGACGCGGCGTTGTCGGGCAAGGTTGAACTGGTGCAGGAAACCGGCACCGAGGTTCAGGCAGGTACCTTGATGTACGTGCCGGTCTATCGCCACGGCGCCCCAGTGGACACCGTGGCGGGCAGGCGCGCCGCATTGCTGGGCTGGACGTACAGCCCCTACCGCATGCGCGACCTGATGGAGGGCATGCTGGCGGGGTGGAAGAGCCAGGAAGGCAAGCTCGTGGACCTGCACGTCTACGACGGCGCTGCGGCGGTGGGTTCCCACCTGCTGTTCGACAGCAACGCGGCCTCCAGCCCCAGTCTGCAGTCCATCTTCTTTCAGCGACGGTCGGTGGAGTTTGGTGGTGTCCAGTGGTTGCTGGAGTTCGATGCCATCCAGGGCGCGGCCACCATCGGCTACGGCCGCGCCTGGGCGACGCTGTTCGGCGGTCTGGCGCTGAGCGGCCTCTTGTTTGCATGGTTGTGCTCGATGCTGGGCACGCAGGCACGTGCCGAAGCAATAGCCGGATCGCTGACGGCCGAGGTCAGAAGCCGCGAGGCCGCGCTGAAGGAAAGCGAGAGCCGTTTCCGCGCCATGGCGGACACCGCGCCGGTGCTGATCTGGACCGCCGGGGGCGACAAGCTGTGCGACTGGTTCAACAAGGTCTGGCTCGACTTCACCGGCCGCACCCTGGCGCAAGAGGCCGGCAACGGCTGGGCCGACGGCGTGCATGCCGACGATCTGCAGCGCTGCCTTGGCACCTACGTCAGCGCGTTCGACGCGCGGCGCGCTTTCTCGATGGAGTACCGACTGCGCCGCTTCGATGGCGAGTACCGGTGGCTGCTCGACAGCGGCGTGCCGCGCTTTGACGGCGAGGGCGGGTTTTTGGGCTATATCGGCAGCTGCATCGACGTCACCAAGCGCAAGCAGGCCGAACAGCGCTGGAAATTTGCCATAGAGGGGGCAGGTGACGGGCTGTGGGACTGGAACGTGCCGCAGGGCACGGTGTTCTTCAGCCCCACATGGAAGTCGATGCTCGGCTACGGGCAGGACGAGATCGGCGGCGGGCTCGACGAGTGGAGCAAACGCGTCCATCCCGAGGACTTGCCGCTGGCCATGGCCGAAGTGCAGGCGCATCTGGCCGCCACGACGCCGTCGTACGTCAGTGAGCACCGGGTCAAGTGCAAGGACGGCAGTTGGAAGTGGATTCTCGACCGCGGCCTGGTGGTGGAGCGTGATGCTGCCGGCCAAGGCGTGCGCATGATCGGCACGCATACGGACATCAGTGCACGCAAACACGCCGAGGCCGAGTTGCTGCAGCACCGCAGCCACCTCGAGGAACTCGTGTTCTCCCGCACCGCCGAACTGGCCCAGGGCCGCGAGCGCGCCGAAGCCGCCAACCGTGCCAAGAGCATGTTCCTCTCCAACATGAGCCACGAA
>CAZUKT010000310.1:0-5962 GCA_964620975.1 uncultured Rubrivivax sp.
CGGGCGCAATCTGGCGTCCCGCTCGGGCACGCCGGATTTACTCTCACACTCTGAGACGCCGGCAGTGCCTGCTCAGCCAGGCGCGGCTGCCGACGCGCCTACAGCGGGATCCAGCCCTTTTCTCCCTTGGTGCCGAGGATCACGTGCGCGATGTGGCGCCCCACGCCGCCCAGCGTGATGTCGCGGATGAAGTCAACTTCGGTGCGTTGGCGCCAGTCGTTCTTGAACTGGGGCGCCATGGCATGGTGGTGCAGGTTGGCCGCACGCATGTTCCAGGAGTTGCGGGCCAGCGCTATGACCTCGGCCGATTCATAGTGTTCGCCGTTGACCGGGTACAAGCGGTCGTTGGGGTAACCCACCGACGTACCAAAGTTGGCGCCGTTGCAGCACTTGTCCACCCACGAAAGCAATTCCTGCGCGCGCTCGGCGGCTGTCTTCGGCTTCCACAGCGGCGGGCTAACAGGTTTGGTGACTGGCTGCGGCGCGTTGCCCAAGCCCAGCTTGAGCTTGTCGGCAAATGAAAGCACCTTGGGCGGCTCCTGCTGCGGCAACAGCGCCACCACGGGCACGGCCTCGGCCACTTGCAGGTCCACCTTGTGTTTGCGTGACGCCACCGCCATGGCCTGCAACTGCGGGTTGGCAAAGGTGACATTGCCTTGCCAGAATTCGGGAGACTTGTCGTCGTCCTGAAAGAGCTTGTAGGCCTCGGTCACACCTTTGGGGCAGGCCGGGTAGCTGGCGGGGCCCTTGCCAAAAATCACCGGGTCGTGATCTTCAAAGACCGTCTTGCAGGTGGCGCAGAAGTACTTGGTGGTCATTGCTGTGTCCTTCGCATGGCGGGCGCCTGCGCCCCGCGCACCATACGCTGGCAGGCCGGGCGGGTTCAAGCGCGGCCTTGGGGATGGTCATGCGGTGAACACTGTGCCCTGGCCCCGGGATCTGCGGCAACGATTGCGCTGTGGGCGCCTCTACCATCGCGTCCACCCAGGCGCTGCGCCAGAGGGGCACATGACGATCGACTTCAATGACTTGCCCGCGCTGCTGGCCACCCACGCGCGCCAGCGCCCCCATGCACCGGCCGTGGTGGTGGGCGACGAGGTACTGACTTACGCCGCATTGGACGCTGCCATGGACCGCGTGGCCGCCACTTTGCAGCACCACGGTGCCGGGCCAGGCCACACCGTGGCGCTGTGCGCAGCGGCCAGCGTGGCCTACGTGGCAGTGTGGGGCGGCGCGCTGCGGGCAGGCCTGGCCGTGGTGCCACTGGCGCCTGGTGCCACCGCGCTGCAATTGGCAGAAATGGCAGCCGACGCCAGCGCGCGCTGGGTGTTTGTGGACGCTTTGGTGGCCGCCACCGCCGTGCCCTGGCCCGCTGCGGCGGGCGTGGTGCGCATGGACGACAGCGTGCCGCCGGTGCACGTGTCAACCCCCCAGGCCACTGCGGAAACCACGCTGCAGACGTGGTTGCTGCCCGCCGGCAGCCGCCCGGCGCCGGTAGCCATCGAGCCCGCATGGGCCTTTAACGTCATCTACTCGTCGGGCACCACGGGCACACCCAAAGGCATCGTGCAGCCGCACGCCATGCGCTGGGCACACATCCAGCGCGCCGCTTCGTCGGGTTACACCCAGGACGCGGTCACCTTGCTGGCCACGCCGCTGTACAGCAACACCACCATGGTGTCGCTGATCCCCACGTTGGCTTACGGCGGCTGCGTGGTGCTGATGCCCAAATTCGACGCTCAGCGCTATCTGCAACTGGCGCAGTTGCACCGCGCCACCCACACCATGCTCGTGCCGGTGCAATACCAGCGCCTGATGGCGCGGCCCGACTTTGGCGACTACGACCTCTCGACCTTCCGCAACAAGTTCAGCACCAGCGCGCCGTTTCACGCCGAGCTCAAGGCCGACGTGCTGGCCCGCTGGCCAGGTGGCCTGGTAGAAATCTACGGCCTGACTGAAGGCGGTGGCACCTGCTTGCTGCACGCCCATCTGCACCCAGGCAAATTGCACACGGTGGGCCAGCCGGCGACCGGGCACGACATCCGGCTCATCACCGAAAACGGTGTTGAAGTGCCACGTGTGCCCGGCGGCGCCAGCCAGGGCAGCGGCGAGGTGGTGGGGCGCTCGCCCGGCATGATGACGGGTTACCACCGGCAACCCGAACTCAGCGCCGCCGCCGAGTGGTTTGACGCCCAAGCCCGGCGCTACATCCGCACCGGCGACGTCGGCCGCTTTGACGAAGACGGTTTCCTCATCCTGCACGACCGCCGCAAGGACATGATCATCAGCGGCGGCTTCAACGTCTACCCCAGTGACCTGGAAGCCGTGTTGCGCCAGCACCCTGCCGTGGTCGACGTGGCGGTGGTGGGCCGGGCCAGCGTGGAGTGGGGCGAAACGCCAGTTGGTTTTGTGGTGCTGCGCGAGGCGGCCACAGAAAGTGCCGAAGACCTGCGCCAGTGGGCCAACGCGCAATTGGGCAAGACGCAGCGGCTGAGTGCGCTGCACCTGCGCTCAGAGCTGCCGCGCAGTGCCATCGGCAAAGTCTTGAAGCGCGAATTGCGCGGCACCGTGGACTGAACCGCTGCCGTGAGCCCGCTGGCCGTGGGGCAGGGGCTGGCATGGCGCGAAGCTGCCTCAGAGTGTGAGAGTTAATCCGGCGTGCCCGAGCGGGACGCCAGGTTGCGCCCACGCAAGGCGCAAAGCGCAGTCGTAGCTCGGGCTACGGCGAGCATTTGCAACGCCGCGTGGGTGCGATATGGCGGCACGAGCGGGCATGTTGGATTGACTCTCACACTCTCAGCCCGCCCAAGCGCCCAGTTGCGCCGACAACTCGCCCGCGCAGCGCCGCAAGGCCACCGCCGGCCCGCCCGCAGCCCGCGTGTCAAAGCCCGACGTGACACCAATGGCCGTGAGGCTGAGCACCAGTGTGCCGCTGCCGTCAAACACCGGCGCGGCCAGGCCGCTGACGCCGGGCACGGCCGCGTCCACCACGTGGCTGAAGCCCGCTTGCCGGATCGCAGCCAACTCTTGTTCAAAAGACTTGTCGAAAGGCTTGTCACCGCCGGCTTCGCCATTGGCGTTGCGCACCACGCTGCGGGCCAGGTGAGCCGCAAAGAGCCGGCCCGACGCAGTGCCGCGCAGGCTCATCACCGCACCGTGGCGCATGGCCACGTGCACGGGCGAGGGCGCCTCTTGCGTGCGCACGATGGTGGGCCCGTGTGCGCCCCACACGGCAATGGCCACCGTTTGGCCCACGGCCTGTGCCAGTGCCGGCAGCCGTGCTGTGGCCAGGCAGATGGGGTCAAACTGCTGCAGGCTGATCAGACCCAACTGCATGGCCAGCGGCCCCAGGCCGTAGTGGCCGCTGGCGCCGTCTTGTGCGATGAGGCCCAGCTTGCCAAAACTCACCAGGTACGGGTGGGCCTTGGGCGGGCTCATGTCGGCGGCCTGCGCCAGATCTTTGAGCGCCATGGGCCGGCCGGCCTGGGCCAGCGCCAGCAGCAGGCGGCCACCGACTTCAATGCTCTGTATGCCTCTTTGGCTCATGGGAACGGGTGCGGGTGCGGGTGCGGGTGCAAAAACTTGGGGTTTACACTAAAGCGAACCGATTAGACAATAACAAACGCCTTGACTACGATCAAGCCCTGTTTTTCCACTCGCCCGGTTCGTGGTCCTGCCACGGCGGCTGTGCGCCCACCACGGAATTCTGATGACCACGCCCAAGACCTTTGCCTCGCAAGCCGACCTGGAAGAAAAGAAGGTCACCTTCAGCAAGCTCAGCGACAACGCCTATGCGTACACGGCCGAAGGTGACCCCAACACAGGCATCATCATTGGCGATGACGCCGTGCTGGTGCTCGACACACAAGCCACGCCGGTGATGGCGCAAGACGTGATCCGCCGCATCCGCGAGGTGACCGACAAGCCCATCAAATACGTGCTCATGACGCACTACCACGCCGTGCGTGTGCTGGGCGCCAGCGCCTACCGGGCAGAGCACATCATTGCAAGCCAAGACACACGCGACCTCATCGTCGAGCGAGGTGAGCAAGACAAGGCCAGCGAGATCGGCCGCTTCCCGCGCCTGTTTCAAAACGTCGAGAGCGTGCCGCCCGGCCTGACCTGGCCCACGCTCACCTTCAGCGGCAAGATGACGCTGTGGCTGGGCAGCCTTGAAGTGCAACTGCTGCAACTGGGCCGTGGCCACACCAAGGGCGACACGGTGGCCTGGCTGCCGCAGCAGAAGATCCTGTTCAGTGGCGATCTCGTCGAATTCGACGCCACGCCCTACGCCGGTGACGCCTACTTCAAAGACTGGCCGCAGACGCTGGACAACATCGCCGCGCTCAAGCCCGAACAACTTGTGCCTGGCCGCGGCGCCGCGCTGACCACCCCCGAGCAAGTGGCGGCCGGCCTGGCCGGCACACGCAACTTCATTGCCGACGTGCGTGACAGCGTCGAGGCCGGCGTGAAGGCCGGCAAGGACCTCAACGCCGTCTACAAGGACACCATGGCCCGCCTCACACCCAGATACGGGCATTGGGTGATCTTTCAGCACTGCATGCCTTTTGACGTGACGCGCTGTTATGACGAGATGACGCAGTACACCCACCCCCGCATCGCGGCCGCCGAGCGCGACGTGCAGATGTGGAAGACGCTCGAAGCCTGACCCAAGCCCGGAGACAGCACCATGCCCATCCAACGCATCCACCATGTGGCCTACCGCTGCATAGACGCCAAACACACCGTGCACTGGTACCGCCAACACCTGGGCATGGACTTTGTGCTCGCCATCGCTGAAGACCAGGTGCCGTCCACGCACGCACCCGACCCCTACATGCACGTCTTCCTGGACGCCGGCGGTGGCAACGTGCTGGCCTTTTTTGAGCTGCCCAATTCACCCGCCAGGGGCCGCGACCACAACACACCCGACTGGGTGCAGCACATCGCCTTCAAGGTAGACAGCGTGGCTGAGCTGCAAGCCACCAAGCTGCGGCTTGAAGCGGCCGGCATTTCGGTGGTGGGGCCCACCGACCACACCATCTTCAAGTCGATCTACTTCTTTTACCCCAACGGCCACCGGCTGGAGCTTGCCGCCGACACCGCCACGCCCGAGATGAGCCAGAAGCTTGACGGCGTGAAGTGGGCCATGCTTGACGAATGGGCACAAACCAAGCGTGCGCCACGCCACGCCGCGTGGATGCACGACCAGGAATTCGCCGCCCAAACCAAAGCTTGACGCCCCGCAAAACCGTGCCTTGCCCCGCCCATGCTCAGCACCTACACCTATCCACGCTACGCCTACAGCCGCCCGCCTGAACTGGACGCCCTTGCCACACCGCAGCGCCACCCCGTGGTGGTGGTGGGTGCGGGCCCGGTGGGCTTGGCCGCCGCCATCGACCTGGCGCAACTGGGCCTGAAGGTGCTGCTGCTGGACGATGACGACACCGTGAGCGTGGGCTCGCGAGGCCTGTGTTACGCCAAGCGCGCGCTGGAAGTGCTGGACCGCCTGGGTTGCGGCAGTGCCGTGGTGGACAAAGGGGTGACCTGGAACGTGGGCCGCACCTTCTACCGCAGCGACGAAGTCTTCAGCTTCAACCTGCAGCCCGAAGCCGACCACCAGCGCCCCGGCATGGTCAACCTGCAGCAGTACTACCTGGAAGAGTTTCTGGTGGCACGCACGGCCGCACTGCCCGGCATAGACCTGCGCTGGAAGCACAAGGTCACAGGCATCACCCCGCAAGGCGAAGGCGCGCTGCTGGAGGTGGACACACCCGACGGCAGCTTCACCGTGTTGGCCGACTGGCTGGTGGTGGCCGACGGCGCCCGCAGCCCAATCCGCCGTTTGATGGGCTTGGACATGGAAGGCAAGATCTTCCAGGACCGCTTTCTGATTGCCGACGTGGTGATGAAGACACCCATGTTTGCCGAAGGCGCGGCCGAACGCTGGTTCTGGTTTGAC
>CAZUKT010000311.1:0-5202 GCA_964620975.1 uncultured Rubrivivax sp.
CTGGGGCCCGAGGGGGGCAGCGCCGGCGGGCGGGTGGTGGTGGCGGGGCCGCCCGAAGCGGTGGTGGCATCGGGCTCGCACACGGGGGTGGCGCTGAGGCCGGTGCTGGCGCGCGGCCTTTGATGCCCGCATGAAAAGAGGCCCCGCAGGGCCTCTTGGAAACTGACGCGCTCAGAAGGCGCTTCAGGCTGCACCCAGCGGGTTCGTGCCCTTCGCAGGCACAAGCCCCACGCAGGTGGGTCTTGTGTCCGGATCAGGCCTTGCGGCGGCGGGACGTCAACCCCAGGCCGGCCAGCGCCAGGCCAGCCAGGGCCAGGCCGCTTGGCTCGGGCACGGTAAAGCGCGAGTCGTTGTCGGTGTCCTGGCGGAACGCAAATTCACCGAAGCGGATGCCGGTCTGGCCAAAGTTCACCGTGACGGTGTGGAACAGGTCGCCCACCGCAGCGTTGGGGCTTACTGCCACCACGTCGCTGTAGTCCACCTTTGCATCGCAGCTAGCGCAGCCGGCCATGAACGCAAAGTCAGCGCCCTGGGCCGAGTCGGGTGTGCCGGTGCTGGGGTCGGTGGTGTCGAACACGGTCAGGCCCTTGGTGCCCGACAGCACGATCTGCACCAGTTGGCCCAGGTTGTCGTTGGTGATGAAGAAGTTCCACGCGGCGTTGAAGGTGTCGCCGTCCAGGTTGAGGCCCCAGCCGTTGCCGGCCACACCACCTGCGGTGGCGCTGGTGGTTGCCCACGACAGGGTTTGCGACCCGGCATTGGAGAACACCGCCGTGACCTGCATGCCCGACATTTGCGAGCCCAGGGTCGAGAAGCCGGTGAGGCCTGGGATGACCGTTGGGTTGGTCACGTCCTTGGCAATGACCACCGACGAGGCCTGCGCGCTGGTGGCCAGCAACGCAGCGGCAAAAACGGCGCTGAGCGCCAAAGACTTGGATGACAGTTTCATGGGTTTTCCTTGGTGTGACAGGTGGAACTGAAGGGGTCTGGGATTGCGGATGATCGCCAGGCTCCTGAACAGCCTGCGCAGACGAGCGCTTCCACCGACGAGCCCTAAGCATTGCCCGTGCCACCAAAGAAAATCGTTATGAATCAACGGCCCGTTGGACCCCCCCTAAATCAAGGTGTACAAGCGCCCGACACCCCCAAAAGTGCTATTTCTGCTTGACAGAAGGGCGGCGCCTTGGATTGGAACGCTTGCGTCAGGCGTCGGCCAGGCGGCCCAGCCCGGGCAACAGGGCCGGGTCGGGCGCGGCGCCGGCTGTGGGGCCCGAC
Source organism: uncultured Rubrivivax sp. (assembly GCA_964620975.1). Taxonomy (GTDB): domain Bacteria; phylum Pseudomonadota; class Gammaproteobacteria; order Burkholderiales; family Burkholderiaceae_C; genus Rubrivivax. The sequence goes on from CAZUKT010000311.1 coordinate 1,276, forward strand.
ATCAGCCGCAGCGCGCGGGTTTGCAGGTTGACGGCGTCGTCGCGGTCGCCAAAGCGGTCGAGCACGTCAGACAGATGCAGCAGCACCGTCACTTCAAAGCGCGGGTCGGCCACGCGGGCGGTCAGGCGGGCCGCTTCAAAGACGTGTTCGCGTGCGGCGTCGCGGGCGTTGCGGCCGCACCCCCGGCCTTGGGCTTCCAGTGCCTCTGCGTGTTCGGCCAGCACCGAGATGCGCTCCACCAGCAGTTCCACTCGCTGGTCGGTGCCCTGGGCGCATTGCAGCCCCAGTTCCAGCAGTGCCAGCGCCATGGGCAGTGCGCCCAGCATGCGGTAGCAGCGCGACACGCCCAGTCGCGCCTCGGCAATGGCCCATGCCTGGCCGGTGGACATGGTCAAGTCCAGCGCCGCAATGGCATCGCGCAGCGCCCTGCGGGAGGCTTTGTCGTCGGGCAGCGGTGTCAGGGCCATGGCGCACTTCGCTTTCGGGATCAGGGGCATCCTCATGCTAGGCGGCCGATACCGGCTGGGGCTCCCGCAGTCACGGGGGGCGCCACCTGTTCAAGGGGGCGGCCGTCGGGGTGCGGCCAAAGCCCCGCACGGCCGGCGCCGTGCAGCATGCGGCCGCGAAAAGTCTCCGTGTGTGTCCGGCGTAAGCTTTGTCAAATATCGCCGACACAGTTGGCGTACCAGGCCTGTCTCGGCACACCACCAGGAAGCCCACGATGAACTTCGACTTTGACTTGGTCACCATAGGTGCTGGCTCTGGGGGTGTCGCTGCCTCGCGCCGCGCCGCGTTGCACGGCGCCAAAGTTGCCGTCGTCGAAGGCAGCCGCGTCGGTGGCACTTGCGTGATTCGGGGCTGCGTACCCAAGAAGCTGCTGATGTACGCAGCGCAGTTCAACGACGCGCTGCGTGAGGCCCCCGGCTACGGTTGGAACTTGGGGCCCGCAGCACCCAGGTTTGAAATGGCGCGCTGGGCTGCTGCCAAGGCGGCCGAAACGCAGCGCCTGGAGGCGCTGTATCAAAAGATGCTGGCGGCAGCGAATGTCGAACTTGTCGCGGGTTGGGCCCGCGTTGAGGGGCCGCACACGGTGGTGGTTGGCGCACGCCGGCTCACGGCGCGGCACTTGCTCGTCGCCACCGGCGCCGCGCCGGTGCGCGACAGCATCCCTGGCATCGACGCCTGCGCCGTGTCTGACGATTTGCTCGATCTGCAGACCCTGCCCAGCCATGCGGCGGTGATTGGCGGCGGCTACATCGCGCTCGAATTTGCCAGCATCCTGGTGCGCTTGGGTGTGCGTGTGGATGTCTTCTATCGCGGCCGTTTGCCACTTCGTGGCTTCGACGAAAGCCTGCGCTTGCACGCCGCTGCTGCCATGCAGGCGGCCGGGGTGACCATGCACGCCGAGTGTGTGCCGCAGCACGTGCGCCGTGCCGGCAGTGGCTTCAGCCTGCAGTTTGGCGGGCAGCTCGCACGCGAGTTTCCGTGGGTTCTGAACGCCACCGGACGCAGCCCCAACACCGGTGGCCTCGGGCTCGAATTGCTGGGAATTGCCGTTGACGCGCACGGCGCGGTGCCGGTGAACAACAGTTTTGCGACCACGGCGCCCGGCGTGCACGCGATCGGTGACGTCACGAACCGCAAGAACCTGACGCCGGTCGCGATTGCCGAAGGCCGTGCGCTTGCCGATTCGCTTTTCGGCGCCGCGCCCCGCAGTGTCGATCTCTCACGCGTTGCCAGTGCCGTGTTCACGATCCCGCCCATCGGCAGCGTCGGTCCGACAGAAGCTGAGGCCGTGGCTGCAGGCCATGGCGTAAAGGTCTATGAAACCGAGTTCAGGCCGATGAAGCAGTCGTTCATCGGGGCCAGTGAGCGCACCTACATGAAGTTGCTGGTGGACGCCAACGACGACCGCGTGCTCGCCGTGCACATGATGGGCGCCGATGCGCCAGAGGTGGTGCAGAGCCTCGCAGTGGCGCTGACCGCCGGGGCGACCAAGGCCGACTTCGACCGCACGATTGCAGTTCATCCCACTGCAGCCGAAGAGTTTGTGCTGATGCGCGAGGCCACGCGTGTGCTGGCGGCTGCTGGCGCGCCAGCCGGCTGATCCGGTCGCGGTTTGCGTCTGTCACGGGGCCGGCCTCGCAGCATCCGTATCCGCACGCGATGTAGACGCGGCGAGGCGGTGCCTTTTGTGCTGGATCAAGTGGGCCTTCAGCGCAGCCCTTGCTTTTGGCTCTGCGGCCCTGCAGTTGACCTTGCCGAGCCTGCCGAGCTCACCGAGGCAGGCCGACACTGCTGCAAAGGAGAAGCGCATGGCACGCACGTTCAGACCCTGGGCCCTGGCAAGCTTGCCGGCCCTCATGGCATTGGCAGCCGCCGCCTTCATGGCAGGTTGCGCCACCACGAGCACACCCGTGCCGGCCCTGAAGATCTACGACGGGCAAGGCAACAAGATCGCGAAGTCCACCGAGTTTTTCGAAGCCTCGCGGGTCTATCCGTTCGGGTATCAAGACGTCTTTGATGCGGCGACAAAAACTCTGTTCAGGAAGGGTTTCCAGATCGATCTGGAGAACCGTGCGGCCGGCGTCGTTCTGGCCAGCGGCGTGATTCCACGCAGCCTTGGCGGCCCGCCGCTGCCTATTCCGTTTACGGCGGCGGTTCGGATACGCCAGTTGTCCAAGGATCCCAGAACGGAATTGCAGTTCACCTTGGACACCCACTGGGACACCTTCTACGCGTCGGGTGGCATCAAGCTTGATCCGCCGTCAAAGAAGTTCGGCCCAGAGATCCTGGTCGATGTCCAGAAGGTGCTCTCGACATTCGAGTGAATCGGTGCGGTCCGAGTTGCTGGATGTAGTTTTCTTGGTGCGTAACGGCACGACAACGAAATGAGGCGGTGATGGTTGCGGTGCGTGGGCGAAACGGCAGGGGCGCTCGCAGGCTGAGCGGCCTTGCGCTGACGGTGATGGCCTGCTTGTGTGGGGCGGCGGCGGCCCCGCTTTCCAGTCCACTGATGAGCAAAGTGCGCTTCGAGTCTGACCCACCCGGCGCCTTGGTTTGCGAACGCCAATCAGGGGCAGTTGTGTGTCGTGAGCGAACGCCCTGCAGCCTGGATGTGGACGCTTCGCAACCGGGACGAACCTTCGAGTTCCAGTTCAAGCGCTTCGGATTCGAGACCAAGCGCGTTGCGGTTTCCGCAGACGACCAGGTCGTGCGTGCGAGCTTGCGCCGCCGAGAAATCTTCTCGTTGCCCGCGCCAGCAAAGCCGCAAGGTGCTGCTGCCGATGCGGTTCGGGAGCGGGTCTTCGCTGTGCTGGGTAGTCGCATATACGGCCCCGTGGGTCTGAGTGTTGATGAAGGGCAATTCGATCTCGTCGGACGGTTCACGGTGGAACCTGCAAGAGACGGCTACTACCTGATTGCCGACGTGCTGCTGGCCGATGGCTTCAAGCGAAGTCTGCGCGAATTGCGGGGCCCGGCTGAGCCCGATGCCCGGTTGCAGGGGGTCGCAACGCTTGCTCTGCGCTTGGGTGGGGCCAACCTCATGAGCCAGTTCGCGCAGGCGTTGGCGCAAGTGCCTGACGACGTGGGCCTGATGCTTCGCCTGAGCTACAGAAAGACGCGGTCCGTTCTCGACGACGAATTTCAGACCTATCTCGCCACGACCACTTGGCAGTCGACGGTTGGAAACAAGGAATACATCAACTACTACTTCCAAACCGAAGTGCTCGAAAACACAGTAGTACGCGACATCCCCGATCTTTTCGGTATCACGGTCAGGGTGCCACCCGGCAGGCTTCGCACGGTTGTAGGCAAGTCGCCGGAACAAGTCATCCAGACCCTGGAGGTGATGGCCAACGACACGCCGCAAAAGCAGTTCAGGGCCATCGGCCGCAGCCGCTGCTTCAGCGCGCTCTTGGGCCC
>CAZUKT010000311.1:5212-5948 GCA_964620975.1 uncultured Rubrivivax sp.
GGCAAGACGTCGAACTACGACTCGGACCTCTTCCAGCCGCTGATTCAGCGCGCCTTTGGGCGCGTTGCTGCGCGCCGCACCAGCCGCCAGCCGAGCAGCCCACCCAGCAGGGCGGCATACACCGCCCATTCGGCAAAGTCGTTCTTGCCGGCACGCATCCAGAAGAAGTGCAGCAGGGCCAGCAGGGCCACCGCGTACACGCTGCGGTGCAGGGCCTGCCAGCGTGTGGCACCCAGCGCCTTGATGGCGCGATTGAAGGAGGTGGCCGCCAGCGGCAGCATCAGCAGCAGTGCCGAAGTACCCACCAGGATGAAGGGGCGCTTCGGGATGTCTTTGGCGATGGCGGCCAGGTCAAAACCCATGTCGAGCCAGGCAAAACACAAGAAGTGCAACACGCCATAGAAGAAGGTGAAGAGGCCCAGCATGCGCCGCAACCGCGCCAGTGCGTGCCAGCCGGTGGCCTGGCGCAACGGTGTCACCGCCAGGCACAGGCACAAGAAGCGCAGCGTCCAGTCGCCTGTGCTGCGGATCAGCGCCTCGGCCGGGTTGGCGCCCAGCGTGTTGGCCACGGCTGCCGCCACAAGCCAGGCCAGCGGGCCCAGTGCCAACACCCACAGCAGCGGTTTGGCCAGCGGGTGCAGCAGCAGTTTGTTCACTGGGGGGGCAAAGGTCCTGGGGCGCGGTTGCGGCATGCGCTTGTCTGCGGCGTGAGAGCCAGCGGGCATGGGTTGCTCAG
>CAZUKT010000312.1:0-1673 GCA_964620975.1 uncultured Rubrivivax sp.
GCTCGCTGATGGCAGCGGCACCGCCGCCGCCGTGGCGGCGCCGGGTGGTGCCTTCGGTCATTCTTCAGCCGCAGGACCCGAGCTGGCACGCATGCTGGGCACGCGGTAGCCGCGCTGGCTGAGCAGCACCAGCAGCTTGGTGCGGTTGGGTGCGCCCAGGGCCTGCAGCGTGGCCGTGACGTGTTTCTTGACCACCACCTCGCTGCGGTCCAGCAGGCGCGCGATTTCCTTGTTGCGCAGGCCCTGCACCACGTAGCCCAGCACCTCGATCTGGCGCTCGGTAAGGCCCAGCGCCGACAGCTCGGCCAGCTCGCGCCCGCCTGCACCGTCGGCACCCAACGACGGCACCGCCGCCATGCCACCCGACACACTTTGCGGCAAGTGGATGGTGTGTTCCACCAGCACCCGCGTCAGCGCCACGCGCAGCTCGGCCGGTGACGCGGCCTTGCTGATGAAGCCCATGGCGCCACCGTCCAGTGCGGCCAGCACGGTGTCGCGGTCGTCCTGCGCACTGAGGATGACCACGGGCACGTACGGGTGGTCTTCGCGCAGCTTGTGCAGGCCGGCCAGGCCGTGCACGTCGGACAGCGTCAGGTCCAGCAGCACCAGGTCAAAGCGGCCCGCTGTCTGCAAGGCATGCAGGGTTTCGGCCAGCGAGCCGGCCAGTTGCACACGCAGTTGTGGCAGTACCTCGGCGATGAGCAACTGCAGGCCGTGACGCACCAGGCCGTGGTCGTCGGCCAGCAGGATGGAACCGTGGGCTTGGGTGGCGGTGTTCATCTGCGGGTGGGATGCATGGTTTGGGGTTGGGCGGCAAGCTGCCGGCACGGTACCAAGGTATCACGCAAAAAGCTGCCAACGTATACCAAGGTGTCCTGTTCAGCAGAGGCCGGTGGTGGCGAAATTGCACCCATGCCAGGACATGCAAGACGCACCCCGGCGCAGCAGATTCCCCACCCGACCACCCACCGCAAGGACCGCCACCATGAAACGCATCGCCGCCACCCTCGTGCCCGCCGCCATCGCCGTGGCTGCCGCCCTCTTTGCCGTCAGCCCGGCCCAGGCCCAGTCGGCCGACCAGGTCAAGGCCGACTTCGCCCGCTCGGTGTACCTCAACTCCGCCGCTCTGGTGCACAACGAGCGCCCGCAGCCGCTGCTGCGCGCCGTGGTGGTGCTGCGCGTCAAGCTCAACGAGCAGAACCAGTGGCAGGCCGAAGTCTTTCGTGACAACCCCGACCAGCCCGAGATGACACAAGCAGCGCTGGATTCCGTGGCCAAGTTGCCGGCACCGGTGGGCTTGACGCCCAAGGCGCTGCAGATGCTGCGCAACGACGGCATGATTGAAGCTTGGTTGTTCCAGAACGACGGCCGCTTCGCGCTCAAGACCCTGGCAAAGCCGCAACGCAGCGCCTGAACCCTTTGTCCGGGCCCCGCCCGGGCCGCTGCGGCGTAGCATTGCGCCGCCAACGGCCCAGACCGGCCCACCCCGTGTGCCCCCTTCAGCCTTACCCGAAAGATCGCCATGAAACTCCCCTCCAAGTTCGCTCTGTTGGCCCTGGCTGCACTGCTGGCCGTGGGCTCCGCACAGGCCCAGGAAAGGGTCATGCGCGAAAACCAGGTCACCGAACAATCGCTGATCGACGCCCTCACGCCCAACAAGGCGGCCCCGGCTG
>CAZUKT010000312.1:1683-5935 GCA_964620975.1 uncultured Rubrivivax sp.
GTGTTGGGCCACGACGGCCAACCCGTGCGCACCCGCAGTTTCCGCCCTGGCGTGCGCCCTGCGGCGGCCGCCGCCGCAGGCACTGCCGCCACCTCGGCGCAGCAGGCACGCGCGTCCATCCTGGTGACCTTTGTCACCGACTCGGCCGACCTCACGGCCCGCGCCAAGAGCGCGCTGGATGTGCTGGCTGGTGCCATGAAGAGCGAAAAGCTCGCCACCGTCAAGTTCACGATTGAAGGCCACGCCGACCCGCGTGGTGGCGAAGAGCGCAACATGAAGCTCAGCCAGCTGCGTGCCGAAAGCGTGCGTGCCTACCTCACGTCGCAACACAGCCTGTCGGCCGAGCGCATCAATGCCGTGGGCAAGGGCTCCACGGCGCTGATGAACCCCAGCGACCCGGCCGCGCCCGAAAACCGCCGCGTGACCATCGTCGCCCAGCCCTGATCACCCAGCCGGCCCGGCCCCGGGCTGGCGCCGCATGACGATGGCCCTGAAGGGGCAGACTGCCGCGCAGGCGCTGCACCCGGTGCAAAGCTCGCTGGCGTGCAGCACGCAAGACTTCCTCCAGTGCTCGGCTTCCAGGCTCAAGAGTCGCGGCTCGCACACCGCCACGCACCGGCCGCAACCGGTGCAGTGACCCTTGTTGACTTCAGGCCAGCGCATTGGCCTCAGCGCGATCGCTGCACGGCCCGCTGCGCGCTCCGCAATGAACGCCTGGGAGCCGCCCGGCGCGCTCATTTGACACCGCCTCCAGGGTCCACAAAGCGCCAGATATCGCGCATGAAGGGGTGGCGCCAGTAACCCTGTGTCCACGGTTGCAGCAGGTCCAGGTAGACGTTGTGCACATGCACCTTGAAGGGCATGTAGGCCACCAGCAGGTCTTTGGCCTGGCGCATCACGGCTTCGCGTTCGGGGCCGTCGGGCAGGGCGCGTTGCTGTTCAAAGAGTTTGTCAAAGGCTGGCAGCACGAATCGTGGGTCGTTGGCTTCGCTGGCGTTCGGGCCGTAGGCAATGCCCAGGAAAAAGCCGCCATCGGGTGAAGCCGCGTTCCACGAGTAGCCCCACATCATCAGCGTGCCGGCACGGCTTTTCTTCAGCAGTTCGGGCCAGGTGGACACGTCAAACACCATCTTCAGGCCCACGGCGTCCATGCAGCGTTTCCAAAGCTCGTTGGCACGGCGGTCGAGCTGGCTGGACTGCGTGGCCATCACCAGCACCAGCGGGCTGCCGTCGGGTTGCTCCCGCCAGCCGTCGCCGTTGCGGTCTACATAGCCGTGCATGTCCAGCAGCGCCTTGGCCTTGGCGGGGCTGAAGTCGCTCATTTCGCTCTTGTACGCGGGGTCGTAGCCCGAGGTGTGCGGCGCAATGGTGCTCTGCGCACGAATACCAAAACCGCCCAGCACATGGCGCACGTAGGCGTCGCCGTCATAGGCCAGCGATATGGCGCGGCGCAGGGCCACCTTGTCGGGTGTGTAGCCGCCCACCAGCGGGTTGTCCATGAAGAAGAAGTTCATGCCCATGTCGGGCTGCAAACTCGTCTGCAGGCGCACACCCCGCTTGGCCAGGTAAGGCGCCAGCTTGCCGCCGGGCGCGGCCAGCGCGCGGAAGTCGCCCGGCGCCTGCAGCCAGTGGTAGGTGCCGTTCAGGAAGGACAACCAGCGCGGCTGCGACTCTTCCACCACGTCCACCACCACCCGCTCGGCCAGCGGCAGGCGCTTGCCCTGCAGGTGCGCGGCGATGCGCTGCGCAATGGGGTCGTCGGCCGGCGTGCCGCTGTAGTGCACCGCCCGGTAGCTGGGTGAGCGTTCGAGCTCGATGCGCGACGCGCGACGCCAGCTCTTCAGGCGGAAGGCGCCCGTGCCCACCGGGTGCGCGCCGATGTCGTTGCCATAAAACTCCACCACCTCACGCGCCACCGCACCCAGGTTTTGCGGTGCGGCCAGCAGGTAGATGAAACGCGGGTCGGCCACGCCCAGGGTGATGCGAAAGCTGTAGCGGTTGAGCGCGCGCACGCCTTCAACTTCGGCGTCGTAGTCAAACGGCTTGCGCGACTTGAGGGCGCGTTCACGTTGTTCGCTCAAGCCCGGCAGCTTGAGCGACTCAAACAGGTACAGGTCGCTGCTGTTGTAGCGCGGGTCGTAATAACGCTTGAGCGAATAGACGTAGTCCTGCGCCACCAGCTCACGCGGCCGGCCCTTGAAGGCGGGGTCGTCGGCAAAGTAGATGCCGGGCTGCAACTGCACCGTGAAAACACGGCCATCGGCGCTGACTTCGGGCAGGGCTGCTGCGGTGGCCGGCACCAGGCGCACGGGGCGGGCCAGGTAGTCAAAACACAGCGGCGCTTCCAGGATCTGCGCCAGCAGGATGGAGGTGTTGCTGTCGCTGTTGGTCTGCGGTGGGTCGAGCGTGGTTTCAGGCGTCGGAATCGCCAGGTGCAGCGTCTTGCCGGAGTCGCGGCCGCCTTGTGCAATGGCAGACGCATGGGCCTTGCCGGCGCCGGCCGCGGGCAAGGCCGCTCCGGCGGCCAGCAGTGCCCGCCGCTTCACGTGCCCACCGGCCGCCGCGCCATGTCCACATCCACCATGTGCCACCAGTCGTACCAGAACAGGGGCCGCCGGTAGCCGACAAGCCAGGGCTGCGCCAGGATGTCCACGTACTGGTGCACGTGCACCTTGTAGGGCGCGTAGGCAATGGCCATGCGTTTGGCCACTTCAAACTGCGCCAGGCGCTCGGGGCCGTCGGGCAGGGCGGTGAGCTGGTCGTAGACCTCGTCAAAGGCCTTGAGGCGGAAGCGTGCGATGTTGCCCTGCCCCACTTGCGGGCCGTACAGGCGCACCAAGATCTGCTGGCCGTCGGTCTGCGTGGCGGTGGACCCCACACGCCAGGCCATGAACTTGCCGTTGCGTGCGGCCTTCAGGTTTTCAGGCCACTTGGCGGGCTTGAAGATCACGCGGATGCCGATGGCGTCGAGCGACTTCTTCAGCAGCTCGTCAAACTGCCGGCTCAACTGGTCGGGCTGTGTCGACCATTCAATGAGCAGCGGCTCGCCATTGGGCTGCTCGCGATAACCGTCGCCGTCGCGGTCGACATAGCCGTACATGTCCAGCAGCGCCTTGGACTTGGCAGGGTTGTATTCGCTGTTTTCGCTTTTGAAGCCGGCGTCGTAGCCCGTGGTGCCTGGGTTGATGAGCGACTGCGCCGGGATGGCTTGGCCGCGATAGGCCAGGCGGATCTCGCGGTCGACATCGATGGCCAACCACACGGCGCGCCGCAGCGCCACCTGGTGCGGTGCCACGCCACCCACCACCGGGTGCTCCATGTTGAAGAAGCTCAGCTGCGTGGTGGGCACCAGCACACGCCAGCCCTGCACGCCCTTCTTGGCCAGGTGCGGCGCGAGCTTGCCGCCCGGCATGCCCACGGGCACAAATTCCTGCGGCACGGCCAGCAGGTCGATCTGCGCGTTCAAGAAGCTCAGCCAGCGCGGCTGCGCTTCTTCAATGATCTGCACCTGCACCCGGTCCACCAGCGGCAGCCGCTTGCCCTGCATGCGCTGCAAGATGGCCTGGCCTTCGGCGTCGCCAGCGGCGGGCTCGGCGGTCCACAGGCGTTCACGGTAATTGGGGTTGCGCTCGAGCACGATCTGCGAAGAACGCCGCCACGACGCCAGTTTGAAAGGGCCGGTGCCCACGGGGTGTTCAACGATCTTGTCGCCGTAAAAATCCACCACTTCGCGTGCCACGGCGCCAAAGGTGGCGCTGATGGCCAATGACTCGGCAAAACGCGGGCGCGGGTCCTGCAGCGTGTACTGCAGCGTGTAGCGGTCCAGCGCGCGCAGGCCTTCTATTTCGCTGTCGTAGTCAAACGGCTTCTTTTCGTCCAGCGCCTTCTTGCGCAGCGCCGCCAGGCCCACGACCTTGCTCTCATCCACCGACGACCAGTTCGGCGACTTGTTGGCCGGGTCCGCAAAACGCTTCCAGGTGTAGACAAAGTCCTGCGCCGTGAGCTCGCGCTTGACGCCTTTGAAAGCCGGGTCGTCGGCAAAGTAGGTGCAGGGCTGCAGGCGCACCGTCCACACGCGGTGGTCGGCCGAATGCTCGGGCATGCCCGCTGCCAGGCGCGGGCGCAGCTTTACCGGGCGGGCCAGGTAGTCAAACTCGTAGGCCGCCTCAAAAATGTGGCCGGTGATGGTGACCGAGTACACGTCGCTCAGGCGCACCGGGCCAAAGCCTGTTTCGGCCACGGGGCAGACGCT
>CAZUKT010000313.1:0-5934 GCA_964620975.1 uncultured Rubrivivax sp.
GGGTGCAAATTCACTCACCACGGCACCGTGTTCGGCAATGCGGTGCGCCAGATCTCGGTGCCGCGCCGGGTACACACGGTCCAGCCCCGTGCCCACCACGGCGACGGTGGCTTTGGCGCTGCCAAGCGCGCCCTCATGGGCCGCTGCGTCAATGCCCAGGGCAAGGCCCGAAATCACCACCAGACCGTGCTGGCTCAGTGTTGCAGCAAACGCGCGTGCGTTGTCGCTGCCCTGCACCGTGGGCCTGCGGCTGCCGACCACGGCAACGGCTTGCAGCCCCAGCACCGACACATCATCCTGCACATAAAGCAGCAGCGGCGGGTCTGCGGTCTGCAGCAGCAGGGCCGGGTAGGCCGGCTCGCCCAGAGTCAGTACATGGCGGTCGGGGCCACCGTCCAGCCAGGCGCATGCGGCTTGCAGGCGTTCTTCCAGCAGCGGCGAGCTCTTTGCCAATGCTTCTGCCACGCCAGCGCCCACCCATTGACGCAGTGTGGCGGTGGGGGTGGCCAAAACTCCCTGCGGGCTGCCGCAAGCTGCAAGCAAACGCCGCGCGGTGTCGCGCCCGACTCCCGGTGTTTCAAGCAGCCTGAACCAGGCGGCAAACTCAGGGTGGCGGTGCAACTGCAATCAAGCCCGACTTGGTGGCAGACACGGGCCAGCGCCGTGCTGATTTCAGGGCTGGGTGAAGCGGTCGCCCGCGCGCACGGGGTCTTGCACGTTGACGATCAGCGCATACGACACGCGATCAAAAACGCGGAAGACAAAAAGCACGCCGTGGCGTTCATCGGGCAAGCGCATGTCGGTCTTCTTGGCACCGGTGCTGTCGACGGCATTGCTGCCGCCCCGCCATAGTGCCAGTACGTGGCCGCGTTCCATGCCATCACGCTTGCCGCGGTTGATGGACACAACCTGGTTCTGGCCGGCACGCAAGCCGTCACCGTAGATGGCAACAATGCGGCCGTCTACCGGCTTGTCTGGCGCGTGCGGTATGTAGGCCAGGTACTCCTGCTGCGGCACTGGCGACAGGCGGTCACCGACCTGGCTTTCAAGCCTTGCGCTGGAGATCTTGAAGGTGTCGGGCACCAGCGCGTTGTTCTTGTCAGCAGCCTTGCCGGCACTTACGAACTCAGCTGTGCCGACGTAGCGACCTTCGTGGCCCAGCACCTCGCCTGTAATCGGGTCTTTCAGCGGCTGCAGTTGGCGGAACAGGCGGAAGTCGCGCGCACCGGCCAGGTCGCCCCGCACGTAGGCGGTCTCGCCCCGCGACAGCATCACGCGGCCCTCTTGCGCTGCCACGATGCGCGGCGCCGTGTCCAGGGAATTGGTGTCAAACACCATGGCTTCGGTCAGGAAGGGGCCGATCAGGTGCACCGGGATTGAAGCAATGGCGCCGTTGTCGAGCAACTCGCTGCGCACGCGTGGCGACAGCCGCACAGTGTTGCTGGGCACGCCCTGGCTACCGCCCATGCGCAGCGTGGCGCGGCCGTCCTTCTTTTCAAGTACCAGCACCTGACCTGGATAAATGAGGTGCGGGTTGCGGATCTGCTGCAGGTTCATGCCCCACAACTCTGGCCAGCGCCAAGCGCTCTTCAGGAACAGCGACGAGATGCCCCACAGCGTGTCACCCGGCTTCACGGTGTGCGAATCGGGTGCGTTTGGGGCCAGGTCTGACAGCGGCACCCCGGCTTGCGCCACCCGGTTGGCGGTGTCGCGCCATTCGGGCGTGATGGGCAGGCCACTGCCCTGCGCCAGCGCGGTAGCCGCAAATCCAACGCCCAAGGTGCCGGCGCAAAACAGCGCCAAAGTCAACTGGTGGGCCGGGCGGCGGCAACGTTCACTCAAGCTCATCACGCATCGGTCTCCGGGCGGCGAGGCGGGCAATGCCAAAATGCCTTGCGGCATGTGGGGATCGGCTCCCGGGCCTGAAATTGGCCGGGGACTGCAGCGAAAATGCTCATATGGTTTCACAGATTCTGCCCGTAAACCCTTGATGCCGCAAACAAAGTGACGGCAGGTCTGTGTCAACGTGCAGGCCGTCACGGCGCCGCAGTTGCGCCTCATCCACAGCTGTTGCGACCTGTTTCGTCACGGCGTTTCCAGAACCCTTCTCTTGCCCTTCGGTCATGGCCCTGCTCCCGATCCTGCGTTTTCCAGACCCTCGACTGCACACCGTCGCGCGCCCCGTGGTGGTGGTGGACGAGCGCATCCGCCAGCTCGTGGACGACATGCTGCAGACCATGTACGACGCCGAAGGCGTGGGCCTGGCGGCCACACAGGTAGATGCACACCTGCGCGTGGTCGTCATGGACACGTCGGAGCAGCACGACCAGCCCGTGGTGCTGATCAACCCCGAGATCGTGCGCCGCAGCGTCGAGATGGCGCTCAACGAAGAAGGCTGTCTGTCCGTACCGCAGACCTACGACATGGTCGAGCGCCATGCCAGGGTCACCGTGACCGCGCTCGGACGTGACGGCCAGCAATTTGAGCTGCAAGCCGAGGGCCTGGCTGCCGTGTGCGTGCAGCACGAAATGGACCACCTGATGGGCCGCGTTTTTGTGGAATACCTGAGCCCGCTCAAGCGCGACCGCATCCGCACCAAGATGCTGAAGAAGTCCCGTGACGAGCAGCGTGGCAAGTAAGCCGTCGGATCCGTCAGCGCTGCGGGCATGCAGGGGCACCCGATGAAGATTGCCTTTGCCGGCACACCCGAGTTTGCGCGCGTGGCCCTGCATGCGTTGCATGCTGCGGGCCACGAGGTGGTGCTGGTGTTGACCCAGCCCGACCGCCCCGCCGGCCGGGGGATGAAGCTGCAGGCCTCGGCCGTCAAGCATCTGGCCCTGGATTTGGGCCTGCCACTTTCGCAGCCGCGCAGCCTGCGCCTGGACGGCAAGTACCCGGACGACGCCGCGCAAGCCCAGTCGGCCCTGCATGCTGCGCTGCCTGATGTGATGGTGGTGGCGGCCTACGGGCTCATCCTGCCTGGCTGGGTGCTGGCGCTGCCTCGCCATGGTTGTTTGAACATCCATGGCTCGGTACTGCCGCGCTGGCGTGGAGCTGCACCCATCCACCGTGCCATCGAGGCTGGGGACTCCGAGACCGGCATCACCATCATGCAGATGGACGCTGGCCTGGACACGGGCGACATGCTGCTGGTGGAGAGAACCGCCATTCACGCCGACGACACGACCGGCTCGCTGCACGACCGCCTGGCGGCGATGGGCGCCAGGCTCGTCGTGCAGGCCCTGCATGACATGACCACGGGCTGTTTGCACCCGGTGGTGCAAGACAGCGCCCAGGCGACCTATGCGCACAAGATTGCCAAGAGCGAATCGGTGATGGACTGGCTGCAACCAGCCGCCACGCTGGCGCGCAGGCTGCGTGCCTTTGACCCGTTTCCGGGTGGCAGTGCCGAGCTGGCAGGCCAGACGCTGAAGTTGTGGCGGGCGCAGGCCGTGCCCGGCACCGGCCAACCCGGCGCGCTGTTGCCAGCTGGCGAAGGCCGCCTGGTGGTGGCCTGCGGGCAGGGCGCGCTTGAAATCCTGGAAGTGCAGTTGCCGGGCGGCCGGCGTATCAGCGCACGCGATTTCCTTCAGCGCCGCCCGCTGTAAAGGGCCCACCGCGGGGGATTCAAGCTGCGCGTTGGCTTGGCCGATAACAAGGGCGTGAGTCCCGTCCACCCTTTTCTGCCGCTGCGCCGTGTTTTCACCGGCTTTGTGGTCATTGCCAGCCTCCTTTTGGTGGGTTGTGATCAACTGGGCATCGAATCCGCCGCCACCGTGGCTGCGCGCAAAGACGCCGAAGGCAAGGCCATAGGCGCGGGATGCCGCCATGCGGCGCGCTCGGTGGAGCAGTGTTACGCCAACAACAAACGAGCCGAAAAGGCCGCCGTGTTTGCCGGCTGGAAAGAGATGAACGACTACATGCGGGAAAACAACATCCAGGCCGTGCCCGCAGCACCGGAAGTGGCTGTGGCAGCCGGGCCCGATACCGATGCGGCCGACTCCGCCGACGAGAAGGCGGGTGAAAAGGCCGGCGACAAGGCTGCCGACAAGCCCGCAGGCAAGGCGGCAGCCAAGCCCGCTGCAAAGCCTGCGGCCAAGCACTAGCCCCCTGATTGCCCGCGGGCCGGGCCAGCAGCCAGGCCCGTACAACTGCACTTCGTCGCCGCCTGGCGCGTTGCGTCGCCAGCATCTCGCAGCTTTGTGGCGCCTTAGGCACAGTCGGGGCCTCCCCAAACGCACGAGAGCCTCATGAAGATGTCAATCCGCAACCTACTCATCGCACCGGTGTTGTTGTGCCTGGCGTGGCTGCCGCTGCTTGCCCATGCGGCTGACGACAAGGGCTCGGGAAAGCCGGCCACCGAAACCCGCACGCTGCCAGAGTTTCAGGCCATTGCATTGAGCGACGCCATGGGCCTGGAGGTGCGCCAGGGCGCCCAGCAGTTGGTGCAGGTCACCACCGACGACAACCTTCTGGGCCGACTTGAGACGGTGGTGGAAGGCACGGGCAGCTCGGCCACGCTCAAGGTGCGTTGGAAGCGCTCAGAAGGCCAAGGCTGGAGCTGGAACTGGGGTACACGCTCGGCCGTCAAAGTGGTGGTGGTGGTGCCCCGGCTCACGGCCCTGGCGGCTGAAGGCTCGGGAGACATTCGCGTTGAAACCTTCAGCACGCCAGTACTCAAGTTGTCCTTGTCCGGATCGGGCGACGCGCGCCTGAACGGGTTGAGCACCGAAGACCTGGGCATCAGCATCTCGGGCAGTGGCGACGTGGGTGGCAGCGGCACCGCCACCAAGCTCAAGATCAGCATTGCCGGCAGTGGCGACGTGCGCTTGGCCGACATGCGCGCCGATGAGGTGCGGGTGAGCATCGCCGGCTCGGGCGACGCTGCGGTCAATGCCCAGAAGTCGCTCACGGTGAGCATTGCTGGCAGTGGCGACGTGACTTACACCGGCAACGCGGCCGTCAAGAGCACGGTGGCTGGCAGCGGCAGCGTCACCAAACGCTAGGCGCATCTCTTCGCCGAAGGCGCCGCAACTGCTGCGCCTGGCTGTGGTGCCAGCAAGCCGCCGCTGCAGCCGCGACAATGCGGGAGTGACTGAACCTACGTCGGCCCCCATGTGGCAACACCCTGAATTTGCCCGCGGCTCGCGTGAGATGCTTGGCACCGCCATCGGCATTGCCGCCTGGGGCTTGATCACTGGCGTGGCCATGGGCAAGAGTGGCCTGCCGCTGCCGCTGATGGCCTTGATGTCGCTGGTGGTCTTTGCCGGCAGTGCGCAACTGGCGGTGCTGCCGCTCATGGCCAGCGGCGCGCCCGCCTGGGTGGTGTGGGCCACGGCGCTGTGTGTGAACCTGCGCTTCATGATCTTCAGCGCGCAGTGGCGGCCCTACTTCATCGTCTACCCCTTGTGGATGCGACTGCGCCTGGCCTACTTCACGGCCGACCTGAACTACGTGATGTTCATGCGGCGGTTCCCGGTGCCCAAGCCCGCGCCCGAACACCTGCCGTATTTCTGGGGCGGTGCCTGCACCAACTGGTTGGCGTGGCAGTTGCCGTCGCTGGTGGGCATCTTCGCTGCCGATGCCGTGCCGGTGCACTGGGGCATTGGGTTTGCAGGCACATTGGCGCTGCTGGGCTTGGCGCTTTCGCTGCTGGCCGACCGCGCCACCGGCGTGGCCGGCGCGGTGGCAGGCTGCGCGGCGGTGGCGGCCTATGCCTTGCCCTTCAAGCTCAACATTGTGGTTGCCATTGCGGCGGCTGTGGCCATGGGCTTGCTGATGAACCACAGCGTGCCAAGAGATGCCGTGCAGCCGGTGGACGACCGCACATGATGGGCGCGCTGGAAGGCTTGGTTGCCATTCTGGGCTTGGTGGTGCTGACGGTAGCGACACGCGGCTTTTTCTTCCTCAGCGATCGCGAGTTGCCTTTTCCAA
>CAZUKT010000314.1:0-5913 GCA_964620975.1 uncultured Rubrivivax sp.
ATGCCCAGCAGCAGGTGGCCCAGCCAGATGGTCACCATGCCACGCTCGGGGAAGCCCAGCGCGCGCTGCACACTGACGAGCATCAGCAGCAGCGACAAGCCCACCACCACCTCTGGCATCACCAGCGGCGCATTGACCATGCCCGAAAACATGGTGCGACCAAAAAAACGTTTGTACTTGACCAGCGCAAAAGCGGCAAAGGTGCCCAGCACCACCGAGCCGCAGGCCGTGAGGAAGGCGATCTTCAGGCTCAGCCACAGGCCGGCGAGCATTTCACCGTCATTGGCCAGGGCCGCATACCACTTGAACGTAAAACCGCGCCAGACGTTGGGGATGGGCGAGTCGTTGAAGCTGTAGATGACCAGCGCCACGATGGGCACATAAAGGAATATGTAGCCCAGGCCCAGCCAGCCCTGGCCAAACCAGCGGTGCAGTTGTGCGGCCTTCAAATTGACCCCCGCGAAAGCGCAGCAAGTGGCGGCATCATTTGCGTTGCTCCTGCGCTTCGGCCTGGTATTTGTTGAAGATGGCCAGCGGCACGATGATCAGCAGCACCATCACCACGGCCACGCTGCTGGCCATGGGCCAGTCGTTGTTGCTGAAGAATTCGTCCCACAGCACGCGGCCAATCATCAAGGTCTCGGGCCCGCCCAGCAGTTCAGGAATCACGAATTCGCCCACGCAGGGGATGAACACCAGCATGCTGCCGGCAATGATGCCGGCCTTGGACAGCGGCACGGTGATCTTCCAGAAGGCGGTCCAGGGTGTGGCGCCCAGGTCGGCTGCGGCTTCAAGCAGGCGCAGGTCCATCTTGGCCAGGTTGCCAAAGAGCGGCAGGATCATGAAGGGCAGGTAGGTGTAGGTCATGCCCAGCACCAGTGAAAACGGCGTGTGCATGAGCTTGCCGGGCGCGCTGATGGCGCCCAGTGCCAGCAGCACCTGATCAAGCCCCAGGCCGACGATGAGGTCGGCCACCCAGCCGCCTTCAGTGAGCAGGCCGCGCCAGGCGTACACACGCAGCAAGAAACTGGTCCAGAAAGGCAGCATCACCAGCATCAGCAGCGCGGGCTGCGCAGTGGGCTTGGCGCGAGCCATGAAGTAGGCAAAGGGGTAGCCGATAAAGAGGCACAGCACCGTGGTGGCCAGCGCGTACTTGAGGCTG
This sequence comes from uncultured Rubrivivax sp., assembly GCA_964620975.1. Classification (GTDB taxonomy): domain Bacteria; phylum Pseudomonadota; class Gammaproteobacteria; order Burkholderiales; family Burkholderiaceae_C; genus Rubrivivax. The sequence goes on from CAZUKT010000314.1 coordinate 1,163, forward strand.
GCCAGGTAGGTCTTGAAGTACAGCGAGTCTTCGGTGATGAAGATGTAGTTGCTGAGCTTGAGCGACAGTGCCAGCACGCCTTCTTTGTAGCTGATGACGTCCTTGAAAAGCACGTTCTCCATCTCTGACACGCTGATCTTGCCGACGATGAAAAACGGCAGCAGGAAAAACAGCAACAAGAAGGCAAACGGCACCGCGATCACCAGACCGCGGCCGCTGAAGAGATGCTTGAGCCGGTTCATGCCACCAGGCTTGTGCAGGGCTGCAGGCTCATTGGGTCAGCACCACATGGGCCGAATCGCCCCACTGCGCCCACACCGTGTCGCCCCAGGTGAAGTCGTGGTCCCGATGGCGCTGCGTGTTGGCCACGCTCACCTTGAGCAAGGCGCCGCTGGCCAGTTGCAGCCGGAACACCGTGAAGCTGCCGAAGTAGGCCAGTTCCTTGACGACGCCGCTGACCTGGTTGAATTCACCTTCAGGCTTGGTGCTGGACAGGGTGATCTTTTCGGGCCGCAGCGCCACAGTGACGGTCATGCCCGCCGTGCCGGTGATGCCGTGGCCCACGTAGTGTTTGCAGTCGGCGCACCCCACCACGCAGTGGTCGACGTCGTCCACGTCGAGGGTGCCTTCCATCAGGTTGACATTGCCAATGAAGTCGGCCACAAAACGCGTGGCCGGGGTTTCGTACAGGTCACCCGGCGCGCCCACTTGCAAGAAGTTGCCTTCGCTCATGATGGCAATGCGGCTGGCCATGGTCATGGCTTCTTCCTGGTCGTGCGTGACCATGACGCAGGTGACACCCACCGCTTCAATGATGTTGACCAGTTCGATCTGGGTTTCTTCGCGCAGCTTCTTGTCCAGTGCGCCCAGGGGTTCGTCAAGCAGCAGCATCTGCGGCTGCTTGGCCAGGCTGCGTGCCAGGGCCACACGCTGCTGCTGGCCACCCGACAACTGGTGCGGTTTGCGTTGCGCGTATTTGGTGAGTTGCACGAGCTTGAGCTTGGCTTCCACGCGCTCGGCGACCTTGTCCTTGGGCAGGCCTTCGCGCTTCAGGCCGAAGGCGATGTTTTCCCACACGCTGAGGTGCGGAAAGAGCGCGTAGCTCTGGAACATCATGTTCATCGGCCGCTCATACGGCGGCAGATCGGCCAGGTCCTGGCCGTTCAGGATGATGCGGCCCGATGTGGGCACCTCAAACCCCGCCAACATGCGCAGCAGCGTGCTCTTGCCGCAGCCCGACGAGCCCAGCAGCGCAAAGATTTCTCCTTTGGCGATGTCAAGGCTGACGTTGTTGACCGCCTTGAAGCCGTTGAAGTCTTTGACGACGTTCTGGATTTGCAGAAATGCCGGCGGTGCCTTGGCAGGCGTGCTGGCGCTGTTGGGAGGAGCCATGGGTTGTGCGATGTCTTGCAGGCTGGCCGGTGGTCAAAGACCCGTCTTGAACGACGTGTAGGTGCGCGTCATCAGGCGGCGCAAGTCGTTGTTCAGTGAATCGGGCGGCACCATCTTGGCCAGGTCGGCGGGCGACAGGAACACGGTGGGGTTGTTCGCCACTTCAGGCTTCACGAACTTCTTGGACGCCGAGTTGGGGTTGGCGTAGAAGACCTTGTTGGTCAGGCCCGCATGCACCTCGGGGCGCATCACGTAGTTGATGAATTTGTGCGCGTTGCCCGGCCTTGGTGCGTCGGTGGGGATGACCATGACGTCAAAGAACAGCAGGCCGCCGTTCTTGGGGATCAGGGCCTGGATGTTTTGTCCGGTCTTGCCGTCGATGGCGCGCTGGCGTGCAATGTTGATGTCACCGCTCCAGCCCAGGGCCACGCATACCGAGCCGTTGGCCATGTCGTTGATGTAGCCCGACGAACTGAACAGCGTGATGTGCTGGCGTACCGATTTGAGCAAGCTGCCGGCAGCGCTGTAGTCGCTGGCTACCTTGCTGAAGGGCGGCTTGCCCAGGTAGTGCAGGGCGGCGGGCACCACCTCGGTGGCGCTGTCCAGAAAGCTCACGCCGCAGCTCTTGACCTTGCTGATGTACTCGGGCTTGAAGACCAGGTCCCACACGTTGTCGGGCATGGGCGTGCTGCCCAGCGCGGCCTTGACCTTGTCGACGTTGATGCCTACCGTGGTAAAGCCCCACAGCCAGTTGACCATGTACTCGTTGCCCGGGTCCATGCGGGCCAGCTGGGCCTGCACGGCCGGGTCCAGGTTCGCCAGGTTGGGCAGCAAGGCCTTGTCAATCTTGCGCACCAAGCCGCCGTCCATCTGCAGTTTGGCCCAGTTGGAACTGGGCATGACGATGTCGTAGCCCGTTTTGCCCGCCACCAGTTTGGCGTGCACGATTTCGTTGTTGTCGAAATTGTCGTAGCGGACGCGGATGCCGGTTTCTTTTTCAAAGTTGCGTATCGTGTCTTCGGCGATGTAGTCCGACCAGTTGTAGATGTTCAGGATCTTCTCTTCGTCCTGCGCCAGTGAGGCAGTGGCGGCCAGAGCCAGGCCAAGGGCAAGTACGGCGGACTTCGGATTCATTCGGCAACCTCCAGGCAAACGGGGTGGATCTTGTGGGGCGAATCTGGTGCAACGGGAGTCTAGGCAAACAGTTGTGCGGGGCTATCAGGGGAAGCGCTCAAGGTCCGTGGCTCAGTGCAACCAGCCGTTGCGCTGGGCATCGGCCAGCGTCAGGTCGAGACAGCGGTGGATGAGCGACATCATTTCGTCGATCTGCGTGCGTGTGATCACCAGCGGGGGTGCAATGATCATGCGGTCACCCACGGCACGCATGATCAAGCCGTTGGCAAAACAGTGGCCGCGGCACACCATGCCGATCTCCACCGCCTCGTCAAAGGCCGTGCCCTGGCTCTTCTCCTTGACCAGCAACAACGCTCCCATCAGGCCGCAAGTTTGCGTTTCGCCCACCAGCGGATGCTCGGCAAGCTTGGCATAGGCAGCAGCAAGATACGGGCCGACGTCGTTGCGCACGTGTTCCACGAGTTTGAGCTCGCGGATGAGCCGGATGTTGGCCAGCGCCACGGCGCAGGCCACAGGGTGGCCGCTGTAGGTGTAGCCGTGGTTGAACTCGCCGCCTTGCTCTATCAGCACCCGGGCCACGCGTTCACCCACCATCACACCGCCCAGCGGCACGTAGCCACTGGTTACGCCCTTGGCAAAGGTCATGAGATCGGGCTCGTAGCCCAGGGTCTCGCAGCCAAACCATTGGCCGGTGCGGCCGAATCCGGTGATGACTTCGTCGCTGACGAGCAAGATGCCGTAGCGCCTGCAGATGTTCTGCACCTCGGGCCAGTAGGTGCTGGGCGGGATGATCACGCCGCCCGCGCCCTGGATGGGTTCGCCAATGAAGGCGGCCACGTTCTCGGGGCCGACGGCCAGGATCTTTTCTTCCAGCCAGTGCGCAGCCTGCAAGCCAAAGGCTTCACGTGTCAGCCCCTGCGGCCTGCCGTGTTGCCACCAGTAGGGCTGCTCGATGTGCGTGATGTTGGGAATGGGCAGGCCGCCCTGCGCGTGCATGCCGCTCATGCCACCCAGCGACGCCCCGGCCATGGTGCTGCCGTGGTAGGCGTTGTGCCGGCTGATGATGATTTGCCGGCTGGGCTGGCCCAGCACGTCCCAGTAGCGGCGCACCATGCGCACGATGGTGTCGTTGCCTTCAGACCCGCTGCCACTGAAGAACACGTGTTTGAACTGCGGCGGCGTCACCTCGGCCAGCAACTCGGCCAACTCTATGGCGGGCACGGTGGCGGTCTGGAAGAAGGCGTTGTAGAAGGGCAGTTCCTTCATCTGCCGCGTGGCGGCGTCTACCAGCGCCTGCTGGCCGTAGCCCACGTTCACGCACCACAGGCCGCTCATGGCGTCCAGGATCTTGTGGCCGTCGCTGTCCCACAAGTAGATGTTGTCGGCGTGCGTGATGATTCGCGAGCCCTTTTTGGCCAGGCTCTGGAAGTCAGTGAAGGGGTGCAGGAAGTGCGCTGAATCGGCGGCCTGCAATTCGGCGGTGCTGCGGGTGTTTTGATGCACGGTGGTCATGGGGGCTCCTTAGACGTGCAGCAGCAGGTGCTCGCGCTCCCACGGCGAGATGACCTTCATGAACTCGGCGTGCTCCACTTCCTTGACTTCGGTGTAGACGGTGATGAAGGCCGCACCCAACACATCGGCCAGGTCCTTCTCGTCGCGCAGCAGCGTCAGTGCTTCACCCAGGCTGCGTGGCAGCTGAAAGTCACCGAGGTAGGCGTCGCCCTTGCACTCGGGGCTGGGCTCGATCTTGTTCATCATGCCCAGGTAACCGCAGGCCAGCGTGGCGGCCAGGGCCACGTAGGGGTTGGCGTCAGCGCCGATGACGCGGTTTTCCACACGCCGTGCGGCAGCACCCGCCACCGGGCTGCGTATGCCCACGGTGCGGTTGTCGGTGCCCCACTGGATGTTGATGGGCGCGGCGTTGCTGCGCACCAGGCGGCGGTAGCTGTTCACATACGGCGCAAACAGCGCCATGGCCGCCGGGATGTAGCGCTGCAGCCCGCCGATGTACCAGTAGAACTCCTTGCTGGCCGTGAAGTCGGGGTTGCTGAAGATGTTCAGCCCCGTGGCCTTGTTCAGGATGCTCTGGTGGATGTGCATGGCACTGCCCGGCTCGCCGGCAATGGGCTTGGCCATGAAGGTGGCGTACATGTCGTGCCGCAGCGCGGCTTCACGCACGGTGCGTTTGAACATGAAGACTTCATCAGCCAGCCCCAGCGGGTGGG
>CAZUKT010000315.1:0-5902 GCA_964620975.1 uncultured Rubrivivax sp.
TGCAGGTCACGCAGGATCGTGGCTCGAGCCAGGCACAGGGTCACTTGCAGGTCGGCATCGAGCAAGTCTGCGCTCGAGGTGAACGACTTGAATGCGGTGAACGAACGTTCGATGATCGGCAGTGCTTCGGCACTGCGGCCGACACGGGTCAGGCATGCTGCATAGTCGCCAAGAATGCAGGTCAGCCTGTGGGCCGTCAGTTCTTCGACGCAGGGGTCGGACATCAAGTCTTCGTAGGTCGCCGCGGCTGTGTCCCAACGGGCGCGCGCCTGTTCGACAAGGCCCCGCCGAGCCAGCTGATCACCTTCGTCCCAGCACGCACCATTGGCATCTATCCGCAAGCCAAAAGCCTGCAGGCGCCGGCCATGGTGCCGCGCCAGGTCAATCCCTGCGTCAATCCAGGGTGCCCCGTCGGCCCAGCGTTCGAGGCGGCAAAAGCAGAGCCAGATGGTGACGGCGCAGGCCTCACACAACTGGGGGTCGTCCACTTCGTCGCGCAGCGCCCATGCACGCTCCAAGCTGGACAGTGCGTCGGCCGGCGTCATGGTGGCAATGTGAAAGCGGGCCTCGCTTTCGGCGAGGGCGACCTGCGCGTGTGCTGTCGCGGGCATTGACGCAAAGTGATCGCGTGCCGCAGCGAGATGCCGTGCCGCGGTACCCACATCGTCGGCAAACAGAGCCTTTCTAGCATCGAGCAGTTCGGCGTAGAAGGGAGCCAGAGCCGACAACGCTGCCCGCTTGGTTCGCAATTCATGGATGACGCTGGCCACTGCGTCTAGATCTTGGCGCCTTCGTGCCTCGCAAGCAGTCTTGAACAACTGCACGACGGCCTGATCATCTTGCAAGGCTGCAGGCATGGGCTAGAGGTGGCTTGTGTGGGATGCGGTCTTGACAGGCTCGGACATCTGGATCTTCTGAAAGTGGCTGAAAAGAGCCCGAAACGCCGGCCATGACACCAGGCTCCGTGCAAGAAGTGCACACGAGACTTGAAGGCCTTCAATAGACGTCAGTGATAGTCCTCTTCACGCTGGTGACGCACCGCCAGCACGACGACTTTGGACGAACTGACGATCTCGTAGAGTGCGACGTACCCGTTGCCTCCGAACGGAATGATCAGTTCCCGCTGGGCCGGGTCTTGTGCCGCCTTGCGAAAGCTGAAGGGTGTGATCGCCAACCGGTGCAGCGCGGCCGCCCTGATGGCGTCGATAGCTGCCTGGGCGCGATCGAGGTCTTCGCTTGTCTCGGCCCGATCGAGCAAGAAATCAAAGAGTCGCTCCAGGTCAGCTTCAGCGGCCAGGGACAACTGAACGTCAAAGCTCATCGGCCCAGCTTCTTGCGCTTGGCGTCCAGCCTGGATTGCAGCTTCTCAAGCACGGCCTCGACGGGCACCGAAACGCCCGTCCGGTGGTACTCCTGCGACGCAGCTTGCGCACGCGCGTGGAATGTGTTTTGCACGCGCCTGAACGCGATGGCGTTTCGCACCGTCGCTTCGACGAAGGCGGTCAGGGTTTCGCCTTCCTTGAGCACGGACTCGAGCTCAGCGCGCAACTCGGGTTCGACGCGAACTTGGGGTATGACGGCAGACTTCATGAAAGCAGTGTATTGCGTTTGCGTTGCAACCACAACGGCTTGCCCTGATGCTGCTTCTCAGCATGAAGCCGATCAGCGTGCGGCGGCGTGCGACGCCTGCGCCATGATCTCGCGGCCAATCGCCGAAAGCGACACCTGCCGCTCCACGCCGCCGCGTTTGATGGCTTCCTTGGGCATGCCAAAGACGACGCAGCTCTCTTCGTCTTGCGCCAGCGTGCGTGCGCCGGCCGTGCGCATCTCGGCCAGCCCGGCGGCGCCGTCGTCACCCATGCCGGTCATGATGACGCCCAAGGCATTGGCGCCCGCCGCCTTGGCCACCGAACGGAACAGCACGTCCACCGAAGGGCGGTGCCGGTTGACCAGCGGGCCGGCCATGATTTCCACGTGGTACTGCGCGCCGTTGCGGCGCAGCAGCATGTGCGCGCCACCGGGCGCAATGAGCGCGCGGCCCGGTACGACGCGGTCGTTGTTTTGCGCTTCTTTCACCTCAATCTGGCACAACCCGTTCAGGCGGTTGGCAAACTCGGCGGTGAACTTTTCTGGCATGTGCTGCACGATGACGATGCCGGGGCACACACGCGGCAAGGTCGTGAGCACGGCTTCCAGCGCCTGCGTGCCGCCGGTGGATGTACCCAGCGCCACCACACGCTCGGTGGTCTGGATCATGGCGCTGCGGTTGTCGGCGGCCTGCAAGATGACGTCGGCCGTGTTCTTGGCCACCACCTGCAGCTTGCGCACATTGGCCCGCGCCGCGCCCTTCACCACCGCCAGCATGTCGTCAGACGCGTCGGTCAGGAACTGTTTGAGCCCGATCTTGGGTTTGGTGATGATGGCCACTGCGCCTGCGGCCAGCGCGGCCATGGAGGTTTGCGCGCCCTTTTCAGTGAGCGTGGAGCAGATCACCACCGGCGTGGGCCGCTCGGCCATGATCTTCTTGAGGAAGGTGATGCCGTCCATGCGCGGCATTTCGATGTCCAGCACGATAACGTCGGGCCACTGCACCTGCATGCGCGTGGCGGCCAGAAACGGGTCGGCTGCGGCGCCTATGACTTCAATGTCCGGGTCGGCTTCCAGCATGGCCGTCACCACCTGGCGCACCACCGCCGAGTCGTCCACCACCAGCACCTTGATGCGTGTCATTTCACGGTCTCCTCGGCCGCCGATTCCAGCGCCGACGGCTTGACCTGGCGGCTCCAGACATGGCCGTTGCGGATGTCAAAGATGATCTGCCGGTGGCCGCTGCCAAAGAGGCTTTCCGACACGATCTGAATGCCGGCCGAACGCAGCATCTGACGTGCGGCTTCGCCGTTGCGTTGCCCCACCAGGCCCGCGCTTGCCGGCATGTGGCCAGGGAACATATTGCCGCCGCCAAAGATCTTGGCCTGGCAGGCCAGCGGCGAGATGCCGGCCTGGCGCAGTTCACGCATGATCAGGTGCAGCGCCTCGTCGCCATAGCGGCCGTCAAGCTGGTCTTCGGCCACAGGGCTGCCCCGTGTGGGCAACAAGAAGTGCGACATGCCGCCCATGCGCTTTACCGGGTGCCACAAGGACACCGACACACACGAACCCAGGATGGTGCGGATGCGGAAACCCTCGTCACCCACGAACAGGTCGCCGGGCTGCAGAAAGACGTCGATGAGGTCATCGTTGCCGCTCATGCGCTGGGGGCTGTGGGTGTTGCGTGCATCACAACAGGCTGCGGTAGATGGAAGGCGCCACCGCCTGCACCGAATCAGACAAGCCGTGCAGGCTTTCAGAGTGCCCGATGCAGAAGTAGCCGCCCGGCTTGAGCGTGGCCACCACGCGCGCAATGACGCTGCGCTTGGTGTCGTCGTTGAAGTAGATCATGACGTTGCGCAAGAAGACCATGTCAAAGCTGCCAATGGCCGGCAGCGGCACGTTCAGGTTGAGCTGGCCAAACTTGACGCGGCTGCGCAGTTGCGGCCCCATCAGCACACGCCCGGCATAGTCGCCCGTGCCCTTGAGGCAAAAGCGCCGCAGGTACTCGGCCGGCACATGGCGCGCGCGTTCCATGGTGTACAGGGCCCGCGCCGCATTCGTCAGCACCTGGGTGCTGATGTCGGTGCCCAGCACTTCAAAGTTGCCGCCTGGCAGGCAGTCGGCCAGCACCATGGCCATGCTGTAGGCCTCTTCGCCGCTGGAACTGGCGGCGCTCCACACTCTGTAGTTCTGGCCGCCGGTGCGCGCGGCCTGCGCCTGTTCACGCAAGAAATCAAAGTGCTTTGTCTCGCGGAAGAAGTAGGTCTCGTTGGTGGTGAGCAAGTCGGTGGCCACCTGCACTTCTTCGGCGTGCTCGCCCGAGGCCAGCAGCTTGAAGTAGTCGCCAAAGCTGTCCAGCCCGTGGTGGTCAACCCGCTTGCCCAGGCGGCCCGACACCAGCGCCTGCTTGGAAGCCGACAGCGTGATGCCGGCTTGATCAAAGATGAAGCGCTGGAAGCGGCCGAACTCGGCGTCGTTGATGGGCCTCATGGCGGGCGTCCTGGCTACTGCAGCGGTCGGCCCCGGGGCGGGCCGACCGGAAGAAAGGAAACGTCAAGCCGCAGCCAGTTCCAGTTCGGTATTGGCCGCCACATGCCCCATGACACTGATCTCTTCGGCCGACAGCACCTGGCTCACGTTGAGCACGATGACAAACTTGCCGTTGACCTTGGCAATGCCCTGGATGAAGTCGGCGCGGATCTTGGCGCCAAAGTTGGGCGGAGGTTCGATCTCCGTAGACGGTATCTCCAGCACCGCCTGCACCGCGTCCACCACGATGCCCATGTTCTGGCGTTCGCCCTCTGCCAGGCCGTCAACTTCGGTGATGACGATGCAGGTGCTCTTGCCCACGGGCGTGGACGGTTTGTTGAAACGTGCCGACAGGTCCATCACCGGCACCACCGCACCACGCAGGTTGATCACGCCGCGTATGCACGCCGGCATCATCGGCACCTCGGTGAGGCCCGTGTACCAGATGATTTCCTTGATGCACAGGATGTCCAGCGAGAACATCTCGGTGCCCAGCACAAAGGTGAGGTACTGCTTTTCCTCCACCCTTGCCTGGGCCGCCACGGCAACGCCGGGTGGCCTGCCTGGGCTTTTGGCCAATGCGTTCATGGTGGGCTCCTTCAGAACTTTGTGAACATCGATTCGTCGATGCCCGCCGCCGTGGCCACCGTCAAGCCACCCGCCTTGCCCGCAGCCGTCCTGGCTGGCGCCGCCTTGGCCACCGCCTTGCGCACATTGAAGGCCGGTGTCTTGGCCGGGCCCGCACCGTCGAGCCTGAAGAAGGACATGGTCTGCTGCAGTTGCTCGGCCTGGTTGCTCATCTCTTCAGACGTGGCGGCCAGTTCTTCGGAGCTCGACGCGTTCTGCTGCGTCGTCGTGTTGAGTTGGCTCACGGCGGAGTTGATCTGCCCCACGCCTGACGATTGCTCGCTGGACGCGGCCGAGATCTCCTGCACCAGGTCAGCCGTCTTGCGGATGGTGGGCACCATCTGCTCGAGCAGCTTGCCGGCCTTTTCAGCCAGTTGCACGCTGCTGCTGGCGACTTCACCGATCTCTTGCGCGGCCACCTGGCTGCGTTCGGCCAGCTTGCGCACTTCAGCGGCCACCACCGCAAAACCCTTGCCGTGTTCACCGGCCCGTGCGGCTTCAATGGCGGCATTCAGCGCCAGCAGGTTGGTCTGCGCGGCGATGTCGTCGATGATGCCGATCTTCTGCGCGATCTGCTTCATGGCCGCCACCGTGGCATTCACCGACTCACCGCCGTCGGCCGCATCGGTGGCCGCCTTGCTGGCCATGCCTTCGGTGACCTTGGCGTTTTCAGTGTTCTGCGCAATGGACGCGGTCATCTGCTCGATGGACGCGCTGGTTTCTTCCACGCCCGCCGCCTGTTCGCTGGCCGCCTGCGACAGCGACTGCGCCGTGGCGCTGACTTCTTCAGACGCGCTGGCCAGGGCCTGCGCACCGGCGTTCACGTCGGTCACCACCTGGGCCAGCTTCTTGAGCATGCCGTTGGCGGCTTGCTTGAGCTCGTCCCAGGTGCCTTCGTAGCTGCGCTTCATGGGCAGCGTGAGGTCGCCTTCCTGCATGGCGCCCAGCACGTCGCGCAGTTCCTGCACCGGCGTGCTCACGGCCACCATCACCGAATTCAGGCCTTCCACCACCTTGCGGTAGTCACCCTGCTGGCGCGTGGCGTCCACACGTACGTCGAGCTTGCCTTGCACCGCCGCCGTGGACAAGGTGTTGGCATCGGCCACCAGGGCGTTGATGGCCTTGATGACGGCGATCAGGCTCTTGGCCATGACGT
>CAZUKT010000316.1:0-5901 GCA_964620975.1 uncultured Rubrivivax sp.
TCCGCCGGCTCTGCCTGGCGGACCCGCTGGAAGCCTACGCCACGGTGGCCGAACCCGGCGGCACCGACCTGGCCGACGAGCGCCCGCAAGTGCCGTTTGCAGTGGAATTCAAGGGCGCCCCCACCTGGCGCAGCGTGACCGTGGGCCACCGCGAAGAGCCCTGGGGCCTGTTCCTGTTTGAGCCGCTGGACGGCATGGGCAGCTTGCGGCGCTGGTTTGTGCCGCGCGCGGCCTACACCCACGCCGAGGTGGGCGTGCGCATCGGCCAGGCCCTGGTGGACCAGAACTCGGCCACGCCCGAACAGATCCGGCAGGCCGTGGCCGAACAAGAGGGGCTGCGCAGCCGCAAGCTCGGCGACATGCTGGTGGTGCGGCAGATCATCTCGCCGCAAGAGCTGGCCACGGCCATAGAGCAGCAGTCACGCATGCCCATGGTGCGCATTGGCGAGGCGCTGACCGCGCTGGGTTTCATCACCGAGGCGCAGCTGGAAGACGCGCTGCTGCAGCAGCGCAGCGACCGCAGCATCCCGCTGGGTGAGCTGCTGGTGAAAAAAGGCATGGTGTCGCGCGCCGACCTGCAAACCGCGCTGGCCCGCAAGATGGGCTACCCGCTGGTGGACGTGCTGCAGTTTCCCGCCGACGCCGACGCCGTGGCCAAGCTGCCCTATGCCGTGGCCAGCCGTTTGCCGGCCATGCCCTTGATGTTGCGCAGCGGCCGCCTGGTGGTGGCCGTGGAAGACCCGTCCAACCGCACGCAGATCGACGAGCTGGAATTTGCCGCCCAGGTGAAGGTGGTGCCGGTGCTGGCGCGCACCGGCGTGCTGCTTGGCGCCATCGACCGTGCCTATGAAAAAGTGGGCGCGGCCGACTTCACGGCGCGCGCGGGCCACAACGCCGCCACCGTGGACGCCACGGGCATGCTGGACTACGAACCCGGTGACGCCAGCAAACTGCTGGCCACCATGGAGCGCGTGGACGCGCGCATGGACGACGACGACGACCCCGGCATCCAGCAAAGTGACAACTCGCTGGTGCGGCTCATCAATTCCATGATTCTTGAGGCGCACAACCAGGGCGTGTCAGACATCCACGTGGAATGCCCCGCCGGGCGCGAAAAGGTGCGCATCCGCTTCCGCAAGGACGGCCTGCTGCGCCCCTACCTGGAGCTGCCCAACACCTACCGCAGCGCCTTCATCGCACGGCTGAAGATCATGTGCGACCTGGACATCAGCGAAAGGCGCAAGCCCCAAGACGGCAAGATCAACTTTGCCCGCTACGTGCAGGGCGTGCGGCTGGAGCTGCGTGTGGCCACCATCCCCACGCACGGCAACCTGGAAGACGCCGTGCTGCGGCTGCTGGCGTCCAGCAAACCCTTGCCGCTGCACAGCCTGGGCCTGAGCCCGGCCAACCTGCAGCGGTTTGTTGGCGCCGCGCAGCGCCCCTACGGCATGCTGCTGTGTGTGGGCCCCACGGGCTCGGGCAAGACCACCACGCTGCATTCACTGCTGGCCGAAATCAACACCCCCGAGCGCAAGATCTGGACCGCCGAAGACCCGGTTGAAATCACGCAGACCGGCCTGCGCCAGGTGCAGGTCAACCCCCGCATCGACTGGACCTTTGCCAAGGCGCTGCGGGCCTCTTTGCGCGCCGATCCCGACGTCATCATGGTGGGCGAGATCCGCGACAAGGAAACCGCCCAGGTGGCCATTGAAGCCAGCCTCACCGGGCACTTGCTGCTGAGCACGCTGCACACCAACAGCGCGCCCGAAACCGTGACGCGGCTGCTGGACATGGGCATGGACCCCTTCAACTTTGCCGACGCGCTGCTGGGCGTGTTGGCACAACGCCTGGTGCGCCGGCTGTGCGCGCACTGCCGCACGGCACGCGACGCCAGTGCCGAAGAAGTGGAAGAACTGCTGCACGACTACATGCAGCCACTGGCAGGCCACGGCGGCTCGGCCACGCACGGCGAGTTGCCACAAAACCAGGACGTGCTGGCCGGCTGGCGACAGCGCTTTGGCACCGACGGCCGCTTGAAGTTCTTTCACAGCCCGGGCTGCGAACACTGCGGCGGCAGCGGCTACCGGGGCCGCGCCGGCATCCACGAACTGATGATGGTGTCGCGTGGCCTGCGCCACTACATACAAACCGGCCGCCGCGCCGACGACCTGCAGCAACTGGCCATGAGCGAAGGCATGCACACGCTGCGCCAGGACGGCATTGAAAAGGTGCTGGCAGGTGTGACCACGATTGAGGAAGTGCGGGCCAATTCGTAGCCGGACGCCCGAGTGGTTTGCCATGCCGTGGGCCGGCAAGGCGCGACGACGCTGCGGCCTCAGCACCGCGTGACGGCGCGGACGGTGCCGATGCCTGTTGGCGCCTGGCGCCTGGCGCAGGACAGGGCCTGTGCGCCCTGGCGAAACAACGCAGCCAGCACAGCCCCATCGCGTGCGTAGCGCACTCACCGAAGTGTCATCGGGCCACAGATGCACGGCGGCGCGCTTCGACAAGCGCAACGGTGTATGCCAGCATGCCGAGGATGACCCGAAAGCCCGCGCTGCCCCTGTCGCCGTTTCATTCGCCGCTTCGGCCTGCGACTGGCCACGACCCTCTCGAAGGCATGCGTGTGGACGGCATGATCGTCACGGGCGCTTGCCAGCACAACATGGCGCCCGCGTTCAAGGCCGTCCTCTTGAGAGCCGTCGAGCGCGTGTCGGCCATTGGGGGGCATGTCTCGCTCTATGTCTACGGCTCCGTGGCCACTGGAACGGCGTGCGTTGGCAGGTCCGACGTCGATCTCTTCACGGTGGGGCTCAGCCCTGCCATTGCGGCGCGGACAGGCCAAGACTTGAGTGCGGAGTACGCCCATCTCTGCAGAGGCGTCGACATCGCTCCAGCCCAGCTTTCCGACTATGACGGACCTGCTGATGAGGCCTACGGAAACCGCGTCTTTCTTCGCCACTACTGTGTTCATCTGGCTGGACCGGACCTTGGGCACGGCCTGCCCGATTTTCCTGCGGACAAAGCAGCCGCCCGTGGATTCAACGGCGACATCGGGCTTTGTGCAGACCGCTGGCGCGTCGAGGTTCTCCGAGATCCGTACCCCGGCACTCTCGGGCGGCGCGTGGCTCGGAAAACGCTGCTGGCCATTGCGGGTCTGGTCAGTGTCCATGACGCCATCTGGACCACCGACCGAGTGGCTGCCGCTTGGCGATGGGGCATGCTCAGACCCGCACTTGCCGGATCGCTGCGCGAATTGGTCGGCTGGTGCGCAGCGGGGCCCCCAGGACCAACGCCATCAGAGGTCCAGATCGTCCTGGATGGCGTGGTTGCTGATGTGGTGGGCGAGTTTCGTCAGCACATCGGCCTTTGGCGCTGATGCCAAGCCTCTCTCCAGCGGCATAGGCCGAAGGTCGGTGCCCGACACGGTGGCGGCCTCGACAATGGACGCCGTGAGCAAAACCACACACCCACCGGGCGAGCCAAGCGCCACCCCGGCCCCCACCGGCCCCTGGCAAGACCGCAACTTCAGGTGGCTGTGGTCAGGCATGTGCGTGTCCACATTGGGCTCGCACACGGCGGGCATCGTCTACCCGCTCTTGGTGTTGGCGCTGACCCATTCACCAGAGATCGTGGGTTGGGTGACGGCGCTGCGCATCACGCCATTTGTGCTGCTGTGCCTGCCGGTGGGCGCCATGATCGACCGCTGGGACCGCCGCCGGGTGATGCTGTGGTGCGACCTGGGCCGTTGCTTGACCGTCGGCAGCCTGCCGCTGGCCTTTGTCTGGCGCGAGCCCACACTGGCCCACATCGTGGTGGTGGCGGTGGTGGAGGGCACCTTGATGGTGTTCTACAACCTGGCCGAAGTGGCCGCCTTGCCGCGTGTGGTGGCGCGTCCCCACCTGCCCCAGGCCAGCGCCCTGAACCAGGCTGGTTTCGCCGTGGCCGGCATTGCCGGGCCGGCGCTGGGCACGACGCTGTACCAGGTCAGCCGGGCGCTGCCCTTTGCCGCTGACGCGCTGAGCTATGCCATCTCAGCCTTCACCCTGTGGCGGCTGCGTGGGGATTTTTCTGCCACGCCAGCCACTGCGCCGCGCCAGCTGGGTGCAGAAATCATGACCGGTTTGCGGTGGCTGTGGCGCGAAAAGATCGTGCGCCGCATGGCCATGCTCACCGGCGGCATGAACTTTGTGGAGGCCTCGGTGCCCCTGCTGCTGATCGTGATGGCGCAGCAGATGGGCGCCAGCGCGGTGGAGATTGGCCTGATCTTCAGCGCCGGCGGCATCGGCGGTGTGCTGGGCGCCTTGGTGGGCGGGCGCATCCAGCGGCACTTCAGCTTTGGGCAGGTCATCCTCGGCGTGGTGGTCTTGCAAGCTTTGCTGTACCCGCTGTACGCGCTCAGCCCGTCACCGCTGTGGTTGGGCGTGGTGTACGGTGTGATGGAGTTTCTGGGGCCGGTCTACAACGTGGTGCAGTTCAGCCACCGGATCGCGCTGATCCCGCAAGGGCTGGAAGGGCGGGTCAACGCGGGTTACCGCTTCATCGCACATGCGCTCAACCCCGCCGGCGCGGCGCTGTGTGGCGTGCTGATCGAGCGCGTGGGCGCCGTGTACAGCCTGGCCTTCTTTGCTGCGGTATTTGTGGCGCTGGCCATGGCGGCGCTGGCGTCGCGCACCATCCGCCACGAGCCCACCCTGGCGGGCCGCTGAACTACGACGCACAGCTCCTGAAGCCGCAGAAGGCCGTGTCCTGTGCCAGCGGCACGAAGCGCCGGGCCTTGGCATGGCGCCATCGTGAACGGGTGGCAAACGACGCACCCCGCAGCACGCCCCAGGGGCCACCGGCCGCATCCACGGCGGGCACCATGTCCAATGCGCCCGGTGCCGGCGCGCCCGCACACGGCGAGGCCCGGGCACTGCCGGCCACCCACTCAAAGACATCGCCCCAGACAAAACCCATGCCGGCGCCCTGGCTGGCGGCCAGTTCCCATTCGGGCTCGGTGGGCAAGCGCCGGCCGGCCCAGCGACACCAGGCCTCGGCTTCAAAGCGAGCCACGTGCATCACCGGCTGCGCAGCAGGCGCGCGGCGCATGGCGCCGACGCTGGCCAGGCCGCGCTGCACCAGCACCGCACCGCGCAACTGCTCCACGCCCTGCGGCGCGCGCCGCCCGTGCGCCTGCACCCAGGCCCAGCCGGCCGCAGACCAGAATTCGGCGCGGTCGTAGCCGCCGTCCTGGGCGAATTCCACAAAACGCGCCCAGTTCACGGCCTGCGCATCGATTTCGAATTCGGGCACCGCCACTTCGTGCGCCCAGCGTTCGTTGTGCGGCACCAGACCTTCAGGGTGGGCTGGCATGGCCGCCGTGCCACCGGGGCCGGGTGCTGTGCCCAGCATCCAGCGCTGCGCCGGCAGCCAGATCGGGCCACGCTCGCTGCGCGAAGGGGGCGCACCCGCACGCAGCCGTTCAGCCATCGCTTCACCCAAGCGGTCTTCGTGCTGCAGGCTCTGCCTGAAGTAATGCAGCGGTGCATCTGCGGCCGGTGTGCCGGCCAGCAACTCCAGCGTGATGTCCAGCGTCTCGGCCAGGTAGGCCCGCAGTGCGGGCGCGTCCAGCGCAGCGCTTTCGTCGGCCTGCAGCAACCAGGTGTCCACCTTGGGCTCGATGCCACAAAGGCGCGGCGCCGTGGCGTCACAGGCCTCACCGCGCTGGCGTTGCACGTGGCGGGCCAGCCAGTATTCCTGGTACCAGCCTGCCTGCGCAGCCAGCCGCAGGCCGGCCGGTGACTCGTCTTGCGCCAGGCGTTGCAGCAGCACATTGCGGCTGTCGATGAGCGCCAGTGAAAGCAAGTCGGGCCCGGCCCGGCGCATGGCCAGCGGGTCGTCCAGCCACTGCGTCTTCAC
>CAZUKT010000317.1:0-289 GCA_964620975.1 uncultured Rubrivivax sp.
GGCCTCGGAGGCAGAGAAAACGAACTTGCCGCTGGTGATGTCCACCTGCCCGCCGCCAAAGTGCGTGGCGTAGATGCCGCGCTTGAGGCTGGCCAGGATCTCTTGCGGCGTGCGTGTGCCAGCCAGCATGTAGGTGTTGGTCATGCGTGGCATGGGCACGTTGGCATAACTTTCGCGCCGGCCGTTGCCGGTGGGTTTGACGCCCATCAGCCGTGCGTTCAGGCTGTCCTGCATGTAGCCGCGCAGGATGCCGTCTTCAATGAGCACGTTGCGCTGCGTGGCGTGGCCT
>CAZUKT010000317.1:299-4990 GCA_964620975.1 uncultured Rubrivivax sp.
CGCCGGTCGGGCATGGTGCCGTCGTCCAGCACCGTCACGCCCTTGGCGGCCACACGCTGGCCAATGCGGCCGGCAAAGGTGGAACTGCCCTTGCGGTTGAAGTCGCCTTCAAGGCCGTGGCCCACGGCTTCGTGCAGCAGCACGCCGGGCCAGCCCGGGCCCAGCACCACGGCCATTTCACCGGCCGGTGCGGGGCGGCTGTCGAGGTTGGTGAGCGCCGTGCCCACGGCTTCGTCCACATAACTTTGCAGCATGGCGTCTTGAAAGTAGCCCAGGCCGAAGCGCCCGCCGCCGCCGCTGCTGCCCACTTCGCGGCGCACCGTGCCGGCCACGGTCTGCTCGGCGATCACGGTCACGTTCAGGCGCACCAGCGGGCGCACGTCGGCCGCACGTGTGCCGTCGGCGCGCGCCACCAGCACCACGTCGTATTCGGCGCCCACGCTGGCCATCACCTGCACCACACGCGGGTCCTTGGCGCGCGCCATTTTTTCCACGCGTTCCAGCAGCGCCACTTTCTGCGCGCTGTCGAGCGTGGTGATGGGGTCGGTGGGTGCATACAGCACACGGCTGGTGGCGATACGTGGCTTGCGGTCGAGCTTGATGCGCCTGTTCTGGCCGGCTGCGGCAATGGTGCGCACGGTGCGCGCGGCGTCCAGCAGCGACTCCACGCTCAGGTCATCAGAGTAGGCAAAGGCAGTTTTTTCGCCGGCCACGGCGCGCACGCCCACACCCTGGTCGATGCTGAAGCTGCCGCTCTTGACGATGCCTTCTTCCAGGCTCCAGCCCTCATGCCGCGTGGTCTGGAAGTACAGGTCGGCGTCGTCCACACGGTGTTCGCGGATGGTGGCCAGGGCCAACGCGATGCTGGCTTCGGTCAGGCCAAAGGGTTCCAGCATCAGGGCGTGGGCAACGGCCAGGCGTTCGATCGTGGGTTCGCGGGTGATCATGGAAGGCGGGCCTTGGGGCTGCGGCAGAGTGGGCGCGATTGTAGGAGTGGGGGTGCCCGCAGCGCGGTTCGCAGTTCTTTACCCCTGCTTGACACAGCGCGGTGCGCGCTGCGCCACCGCAGCGCGTTGTGAGGGCACGGCGCCTCCACCAAGACCCACTCTGGCGCCGATCAACCCGAGGAAACCCACCATGAAGTACCGCACCACTTTTGCCGCCGTGTCTGCCAGCTTGCTGGCCCTGTGTTCTGCCGCCGCGTTTGCGCAAGCGGCGGCTCCGGCGGCGTCGGCCGCCACGCCCCGTGTGGACCAGCGCCAGGCGAACCAGGCGCAGCGCATCGAACAAGGCAAGGCCAGCGGCGAGCTCACCCGGCGTGAAGCGCACCGCCTGAACCGCCAGCAAAAGGGTGTGGCTGCGGCCGAGTCGCAAGCCAAGGCCGACGGCACCGTGACGGCACAAGAACGCAAGCGCCTGCACAACATGCAGGACCACACCAGCCAGAACATCCGCCAGCAAAAACACGACCGCCAAAGCCGCCCGGCCAGTGCGCCGGCTGCGGGCAAGTAAAGCCGCGCCCGCGGCACGGCGGGCCGGGCGCTTCAAGACGCGTCGGGCCCGCCTTGTTTTTCTAGCAAGGCCCTTTGGTAGAGCGCATTGCGTGGTGCGCCGCTCAGCTCAGCGGCCAGCGACACGGCCTGCTTGAGCGGCAACTCGCGCAGCAGCACCCGCAGCGTGCGCAAGGCCGGCTCGGGCAGCACGCCCTCTTCAGCCACGGGCGCTGGCAACGCGTGCAGCACCAGCACAAATTCGCCACGCTCGCGGTTGGCATCAGCCGCCAGCCAGCCGGGCAGCGCCAGCGCGGGCATGGTGGCAATGGTCTCGAACTGTTTGGTCAGTTCGCGGCACAGCGTGACCGGGCGTGCCGGTGCGCCAGCGGCCAAAGCGTCCAGCAAGTTGCCGATGCGGTGCGGCGCTTCAAACAGCACCTGCGTGCGGTGCTCGGCCAGCACGGCGTGCAGCGCCTCGCGCCGCTCGCCGCCCTTGGCCGGCACGAAGCCCACAAAGATGAAGCCGCTGGCGCGGCCGTCGCGCTGGGCGTCGCCGGCCACGCTGAGTGCGGCCAAGGCGCTGCTGGGCCCCGGCAACGGCACCACGGTGTGCCCGGCGGCTGTTGCCGCAGCCACCAGCACCGCGCCGGGGTCTGACACGGCCGGTGTGCCGGCGTCGCTGACACAGGCCACCGACTCGCCGCGCGCCAGCCGCAGCAACACGGCTGCAGCGGCCTCATGTTCGTTGTGCGCATGCAGCGCCAGCAGCGGCTTTTGCAGGCCCAGGTGGCTGAGCAATTGCCCGGCCACACGTGTGTCCTCGCAGGCCACGGCATCCACGCGGCCCAGCACGTGGATGGCACGCAGTGTCAAATCGGCCAGATTGCCGATGGGCGTGGCCACCACGTAGAGTGTGCCGGCGGCATGGCGCTGGTGGCCGGCCGCCGAGGCCGCCGCACGTTGCAGCAAGGAGGGGTCGATGTTCAAGAGTCAGGCCGGTGCGCCCAGCACCAAGGCCCGTGGAGACGCTGCCGAGGCCCGTGCCCTGGCCTGGCTGCAAGCACGTGGCCTGACGCTGGTGGAGCGCAATTATCGGGTCGCGCTGGGCCCCCGCGCCCGGGGCGGCGAGATCGACCTCATCATGCGGGCCCGCGACGGCACGCTGGTGTTTGTAGAAGTGCGCCAGCGTGGCAGCCGCAGCCACGGCGGCGCTGCGGCCAGCGTCACGGCCACCAAGCAGCAGCGTGTGGTGCGCGCGGCGCAGCACTACCTGCTGCGCCTGGCGTCACCGCCGCCCTGCCGCTTTGATGTGCTGGCCTTGGATGGCGAACAGATCGAGTGGCTGCAGGCCGCATTCGATGCCGCCTGAAGTGCCGGCCCCCACCTGCGCCGGCCCAGCACGGCACGGCGTGGCGTGGCTGCACGGAACTGCCGCGCAAAACCCCTGTCATATGATCCATGACCATGCTTGAACAGCGCATCCAGCAGCAGTTCTTTGACAGCGCCGACCTGCAGTACCGGTCGGCCGAGACTTTGCTGCGCCCCATTGCCGACGCCGCCGCCGCCGTGCTGTCGGCCATCACGGGCGGCGGCAAGGTCATGGTCACCGGCAGTGGTGCAGGCGCCGCACTGGCGCTGCACCTGGCGCGCTTGTTCACCGGCCGTTTTGAGCGCGCCCGCCCACCGCTGGCCGCCCTGGCGCTGGGCCACCCGGCTGCGCAAGACATCCGTGCGCTGGGCCTGCCCGGTGACGTGCTCATTTACATCGATGACGGTGAAGGCCACAGCGCCGCTGCCATCTCGGCCGCGCAGGCCAAGGACATGACCATCGTGGTTCTTGCCGGGCGAGGTGCTGCGGCCTTTGGTGAGTTGCTGGCCGAAACCGACGTGCTGGTGGCCGTGCCGGCCGAACGCAGCGCGCGCGTCGCCGAGTTGCAACTGCTGGTGCTGCATTGCCTGTGCGATGCAGTCGATTTTCAATTGATGGGAGACCAGGAATCGTGATCCACACACGCCGCAAGACCTTGCTGTGCCGTTTGTCCGCAGGCTTGGCCCTGGCGGGCCTGGTGTCGGGTTTGACGGCCGGCTGCGCACCGCTCATCGTGGGCGGCGCCGTGCTCGGCGGTGGCCTGGTGGCCACCGACCGCCGCACCACGGGCACGCAGATTGAAGACGAAGGCATAGAGTTCAAGGCCGGTGCGCGTGTGCGCGAACTGGCCACGCTGGGGCAGGTCAGCCTCACCAGCTACAACCGGCTGGTGCTGATCACCGGCGAGGTGCCGGGTGAAGCCGAGAAGCTGGCGGTGGAGAAGGCGGTGCGCGGCATTGAAAACGTGCGCAACGTGGTCAATGAGCTGGTGATTGCGGCCAACAGCCCCATTGGGTCGCGCACCCGCGACAGCTACATCGGCACCAAGGTCACGGCCACCTTGCTGGATGCCAAGGACGTGCAGGCCAACGCCTACAAGGTGGTCACCGAGCGCAGCGTCGTCTACCTGATGGGTCGTGTCACTGAACGCGAAGCCACACGCGGTGCCGAACTGGCAAGTTCAGTGTCGGGCGTGGAAAAGGTGGTGCGGGTGTTTGACGTCCTTACCGAGCAGGAACTGGCCAACCTGGGCCGTCCGGCGCCCGCACCGCAGCCGGCAGCGTCGGCGCCCAAGTAGGCGGTGCCGGCACCTGCGCGGCGCTGGCGCCCCCGTGCCCAGCGCCTAAGGCTTGAGCCGGCGGATCAGGCTGGATGTGTCCCAGCGCTGCCCACCCTGGGCTTGCAGTTCGGCATAAAACTGGTCTACCAGCGCCGTCACGGGCAGTTGCGCGCCGTTGTGCCGGGCTTCGTCCAGCACCAGGCCCAGGTCCTTGCGCATCCAGTCCACGGCAAAGCCGAATTCAAACTGGTCGGCCAGCATGGTTTTGCCCCGGTTGTCCATCTGCCAGCTTTGGGCCGCGCCCTTGCCGATGACGTCCAGCACCAGCGGCATGTCCAGGCCCGCACGCTGGCCAAAGGCCAGCGCCTCGGCCAGGCCCTGCACGAGCCCCGCGATACACACCTGGTTGACCATCTTGGCCAACTGCCCCGCACCCGACCCACCCACGTGCGTGACGGCACGTGCCATGGCCAGGGCCACCGGTTGCACGGCTGCAAACGGGTCGGCGTCGCCGCCGCACATGACGGTCAGTGTGCCGTTGACGGCGCCG
>CAZUKT010000317.1:5000-5850 GCA_964620975.1 uncultured Rubrivivax sp.
GAGAGCGCGCGTGGGCGTGCAGCTCGCGCGCCAGCGTGGCTGACGCGGTGGTGTGGTCCACGAAGACGGCACCCGTTTTCATGCCGGCAAACGCGCCGTCGGGGCCGGTGCAAACGGCGCGCAGGTCGGCGTCATTGCCGACGCAGGCAAACACGATGTCGGCGCCTGCGGCCGCTTCACGTGGAGTGGCCGCCGTCTGGCCGCCGTACTGGGCCGCCCAGGCCGCAGCCTTGGCCGTGGTGCGGTTGTAGACGGTGGTGCTGTGCCCGGCGCGCGCCAGGTGGCCGGCCATGGGGTGGCCCATCACGCCCAGGCCCAGAAAGGCCACGCGGCGGGGAGCAATGGGGTCGTAGCTGCGGGGTGCGTTCATGCAGCGATGGTAGCCACCGCTGGCCCGAGTCAGCAAAGACCAAGCAAGAGCCGCGGAACCGGCTCCGCCGGGCCGCAGGCGAGCACCCCCTAGGGGGGCGCGAGCGCCAGCGAGCTGGGGGCCCTACATCACCCGCATGTGCTCGGTGCCGGCGGACAGGTCGGTGTTGCGCGCACGCTGGCTTTGCAGCTTGATCTGCAGACGCAGGTCGTTCACGCTGTCGGCGTTGCGCAGTGCGTCTTCGTAGGTGATGTGGCGGCCTTCGTACAGGTCAAAAAGGCTCTGGTCAAAGGTCTGCATGCCGAGTTCGCGGCTGCGTTTCATCAGTTCCTTGATCTCGGAGACCTCGCCTTTGAAGATCAGGTCACTCACCAGCGGCGTGTTGAGCATGATCTCTACCGCCGCCACGCGGCCGCGGCCTTGTTCACGCGGCATCAGGCGCTGGCTGACGAGGCCCTTGAGGTTGAGCGACAAGTCCAT
>CAZUKT010000318.1:0-5841 GCA_964620975.1 uncultured Rubrivivax sp.
CTGGGTGATGTCTCGGCCAACAGCGTGGCCATGCGGGCCTTCATCTCGGGCGAGGCCAGGGCGTCCACCAGGGCCTTGTTCAGCCGCGCCTTGGTGTCGGGGGCCAGACCGGCGGGGCCAAAGACGCCAAACCAGGTGCTGATGTCGAAGGCCTTCAAGCCAAGAGCGGCGCCGGCCTCGGCCACGGTGGGCAGGTCTGGCATGGCGCTGGACCGGCGCGCCGTGGTCACGGCCAGCGCCTTGAGTTTGCCGCTCAAGATGTTGGCAGACGCAGCGGCCAGGTTGTCGAAGTTGTAGTCCACCTGGCCACCCACCAGGGCCAGCTGGGCGGGCGGCCCACCGGCGTAGGGGATGTGCACCGCAAATACGCCGGCCTGCGCCTTGAACATCTCACCGGCCAAGTGGCCCGCACTGCCGTTGCCGCCACTGCCGAAGTTGAGTTTGCCGGGGTTGGCTTTGGCGTAGGCCACCAGGTCGGCCAGGGTGTTGATGCGAAGCCGCGAGGCGGCTTCGGTGTTCATCACCAGCACGTTGGGTACCTGGGCCACCAGGGTGATGGGCGTGAAGTCGCGCACCGCGTCATACGGCATGCGTTGATAGAGCCAGGGATTGATGGCGTGGGTTGCCACGGCCCCCATCACCAGCGTCAGGCCGTCGGGCGCGGCCTTGGCCGCAGCATCAGCGCCCAGGTTGCCACCGGCACCGGGTTTGTTGTCCACCACCACATTGCCCAGGCTGTCTTTGACACGCTCAGCCAATGCCCGAGCTGCAATGTCCAGCGGCCCGCCAGGCGGGTAGGGCACGATGAGGCGGATGGGTTTCCCGGCCTGGGCCCAGAGGGCGGGGCTGGCAAGGGTAGCTGCTGCAGCAGCCAAGGTGGCGGCCATCAAGGCCTGGCGACGGTTGGGCACGGTAGGTCTCGGCAGGGTGTTTGGGGGTATGGGCGAGCCTACCGCACGGTGGTGGGGCCGCGGCATTGCGCGCGCCTTGTCGCGTTCGCCGGGCTTTGCAGGTGGCTGGTCTTTGTGCAGGGCAGATGCTGCACGTCAACCTGCTGCGCCCATGCGCCAGACCCGGTTTAAGTTGCACTTTTGGTGCCTGGCAGCGCGGGCACCATCATCAAGGCCCAAGCACTTCACCCCTTTGGCGAAAGTCGGCCGTACAAGCCTGTGTGTGCCAACCCCGGAGACTTCTGATGCGAGTTCGAAATTTGGTTCTGTCCCTGCTGGGCCTGGCCCTGGCGGCGCTTGCCGTGGCGCAGCCCACACGCCCGCAGCCAGCCCGCAGCCTGCAGCCCTATGGCGACGAAGCTGCGCTGACCAGCGCCCTCGCCCACTGGCGTGCCGAGGCTGAAAAACTTCGCCCGCAACGTGCCCAGCGTATGGCGGCAGGCGGTGTGGCCATGGCGCCTGCGCCGGGGGCCGTTGCGATGGCGGCAGCGCCGGCGCCAGCAGCCCCCGCAGCCATGGCCGCCAGCGACAACGCCGCTGAAAGCGGCGCCAGCAGCATCACCAATGTGCAAACCGCCGGCGTGGACGAGGGCGGCATCGTCAAGCAGGTGGGTGACCACCTGGTCATCCTGCGGCGTGGCCGGCTCTTTACCGTGCGGGTGGGCGGCGACCAGCTTCAGCCCGTGGCCATGCTGGATGCCTACGCCCCTGGCAGCGACCCACGCGGTTGCTGGTACGACGAGTTGCTGGTGTCAGGCCAGACCGTGGTGGTCATCGGCTACAGCTATGCGCGTGGCGGCACCGAGATCGGCCTCTTTGAGCTTGGGCACGACGGCGCTCTGGCCTACCGCAGCACCTACCACCTGCGAAGCTTTGACTACTACTCGTCACGCAACTACGCCAGCCGCCTGGTGGGCAAGCGCCTGCTGTTTTACACACCCACCTTGCTGCAGCCGTTTGGCCCGCAGCCGGCCACACTGATGCCGGCCATGCGCCGCTTTGGCGGGCAGACTACGCCAGAGGGCTTTGAGCGCATCCTGCCGGCCACCCGTGTGTTCCGCACCGACGACGACTTTGACCCAGGCAGCCCACTGGCCCTGCACACCGTCACTTCATGTGAAATCGCCGATGCCAACCTGCACTGCGATGCCACGGCTGTGCTGGGCCCGCCGGGGCGTGTGTTCTACGTGTCGCAGGGCTCGGTGTACGTGTGGACCACGGCCACACGCTCGCGCTGGAGTGCGCCGCAGCCCGACGCGCCAGCGGCAGCGCCGGCTTCGGCGGTCTTCCGTTTGCCGCTGGACGGCGCTGCGCCTACCGCAATCAAGACGGTGGGCGTTCCCATTGACCAGATGTCGTTTCTGGAAGATGCCCATGGGCACCTCAACGTGCTGTTGCGCGAAACCGGCAGCGGCGAAGGTATGTGGGGTGCGCAGCAGGGTGGTGGCCGACTGGCACTGTTGCGTGTGCCGCTGGCCGCATTTGCTGACGGCCGCACGGCGGCGGCGCGCGAGCACTACCAGCGTTTGCCCGGCAACCCCGGATTGGGCACACAAAACCGCTACGTGGGCTCGTGGTTGCTTTGGGGCGGCGACAAGGGGGCCTGGGCCACGCGGCCGGGCGACGAAGCCAGTACCGTCAGCCTGGCACCGGCGCACGCCGTCGAACGCATCGAGGCCCTGGGTGGCCACGCCGTGCTGGTGGGCAGCGCGGGGCGTGACCTGCACTTCAGCGCCGTCAGGTTGGCACGCCGCAGCGCCCAATTGGCGGGCGTGCATGTGATGGCCGGCGCGAGGCAAGGCGAAACACGCACCCACGGCTTCTTCTACAGGCCCACGGGCGACGAGCAGGGGCTGCTGGGTTTGCCCGTGTTGGGCACTTCCGACGACGACGCCGGTGCCGTCAGGCCGCGCCGCCGGGGTGCCGCGAGCGTGGTGTTCTTGCGCCAGAGCGACTTGTCCTTCACGGCGCTGGGTGCTCTGGCCAGCCAGGATGGGGCGCAAGCCGACGACGCCTGCAAGGCCAGTTGTGTGGATTGGTATGGCAACGCCCGCCCCCTGTTTCTAGGCGGTCGTGTGCTGGCCCTGATGGGCTATGAGTTGGTCGAAGGCAAGCTGGGCAGCCGCTGGGGACAAGAGCACATGGCCGAGCGCCGCCGCGTAAGCTTTGCGCCCCGCACCCCCGTGCGGCATGGACGGCCGTCGCCGTTTGAATAGACCCATGGCGCAATGCTTCAAGGCGGGCCGGTGCACTTGCTGCCCGCCCGCCGTGCCCAGCTTCAGGGGGTGCGCTGTTTGTCGGCCTCGGACGTAAAGGCGTCGGCAAAGAACTCAAACGCCGGCAGCCCGCAATGCGCAACAAAGTCGCGCTGCGCGGCGTCCACCATTGCTGGCGCGCCGCAGGCATACACCTGGTGCCCGCTCAGGTCGGGCCGGTCGGCCATGACAGCCTGGTGCACAAGGCCCCTGCGGCCGGCCCAGGCGTCTTCGGGCGCAGAATCTGACAGCACCGGCACGTAGACCAGCCAAGGCGAATGCGTGGCCTGCTGCAGGCACCAGTCGTGCATGTACAGGTCGGCCCTTGTGCGACAGCCCCAGTACAGTGAAACAGGACGCTTGTTTCCTGAAAGTTGTAGCTGCTGCAGCAGTGCCTTGATGGGCGCAAAGCCCGTACCACTGGACAGCAGGATGATGGGCTTGGTGGACTCATCGCGCAGGAAGAAGCTGCCGAACGGGCCTTCCATGCGCAGAATGTCCTTTTCCTTCATGTCACCGAAAACATGGTCGGTGAACTTGCCGCCGGGCATGTGCCGAATGTGCAGTTCTATGGCCGGTGGGCTGCCCAGGTGCTGTGGCGCATTGGCCATGCTGTAGCTGCGCCGCGCGCCGTCGCGCAGGATGAATTCCACATATTGCCCAGCGCGGTATTGCAGGTTCTGGTTGGCGGGCAGCTGCAAGCGCAGCACGGCCACGTCTGGCGTGGGCTTGGCCAGCGTCAGCACGCGCGTCGGCATTTTCAGCACCGGGTACTCGCCTGCGCCTGGGACGCTGCGCGCTTGCACCGTGCAGTCGCTTTGCGGTGTGGCGCAGCAGGTCAGGATCAGACCTGAGGCCTCTTCGGCGTCGGACAGTGCCTTGATCTGGTGGGCGCCGTGGATCACCCGGCCGCTGAGCAACTGGCTCTTGCAAGAGCCGCACGCGCCGTCGCGGCAACCGTACGGCAAGCCAATGCCCTGGCGGATGGCTGCCGGCAAGATGGTCTCGTCTCGCGCCACGTCAAAGCTGCGGTTGGCGGGCAGGATGGTGATCTGGAAGGTCATGGCTGGCGCAGCGTGCACACGTAAACTCGTCAACGATTGTGCCCCGCCGGTATCCCGCCTCCTGCTTGTCAACACTGGTACGCCCCGTGACTGCACCGCCCATGACGCTGCGCCGCCCCACCGTGCTCATCGTGGGTTGTGGCGACGTGGGCGTGCGGGTGGTGCGGCTTCTGGTGCCCCGCTGGCGCGTGCTGGCACTGACATCGTCGCCCGGCCGCATGCCGGCCTTGCGTGAGCTGGGCGCGGTGCCCGTACTGGGCAATCTGGATTCGCCGGCAAGTTTGTGGCGCGTGGGCGCTTTGGCCGACCATGTGCTGCACCTGGCCCCGCCACCCAACCAGGGCCGCACAGACCCGCGCACCGCAGCGCTGCTGCACGCCCTGGCGCGCGGCGGGCGTGTGCAAAGGCTGGTCTACGGCAGCACCACCGGCGTGTATGGTGACTGCGCAGGTGCGGCCTTTGACGAGACCCGCGCTGTGGCCCCCGGCACCGACCGCGCCCATCGCCGCGTGGATGCCGAAGCCCAGCTGCGCTGGTTCGGCCGACGCACCGCATGCAAGGTGACCGTGCTGCGGATTCCAGGCATCTACGCCAGCGACCGCGCGGGTGGGCACCCGCGTGACCGCTTGCAGCGTGGCACGCCGGCCCTGGCGGAGGCCGACGACGTCTACACCAACCACATTCACGCCGATGACTTGGCGCGCGCCTGCGTGGCAGCGCTGCTTCGCGGTGCGCCACAGCGGGTGGTGCATGCTTGTGACGACACCAACATGTTGATGGGCGACTACTTCGACCTGGCGGCTGACCTGTGCGGGCTCCCGCGCCCGCCGCGTGTCACACGCGAACAGGCTGAACGTCAATTGAGCCCGCTGCAAATGAGCTTCATGAGCGAGTCACGGCGCCTTGCCAACCGGCGGTTGACGCAAGAATTGAAGTTGCGGCTTTGCTACCCCACGGTGCATGCGGGCCTGAGTCGGGGTTGACACTTCAACGGGACACGCACCGATTGATGCCGATTGGCCGCTCCAAGCGACTCCGTGCTCAGCGCCGGCGGCGTGTGCCAGAGCGGCGCCAGTACAGCACCATCAACCAACCACCTAGCATGCCGCCCAAGTGCGCAAAGTGCGCAATGCCTCCGCTGCGAAACAGCATGCCCAGCAAGAACTCCAGCACGCCGAAAATGGCCACCATGGTCAGCGCCCGCACGTATACCGGAGGTATCGGCACGGCCTGTCGGTTGGTCATCAACATCACATACAGCACCACGCCAACGATGTTGAGTGTTTGCGAAGGCACCATGAAAAGCAGCATGGGCAAGAAACCCACCAGATCAAACATGCGGCGAGGAAACGCCAGGGCGTAGGCCAGCAGCAGGCCGTACAAGGCACCCGAGGCGCCCACCGTGGGCGCTCCCGAATCGATCAAGAACGTGACCAGCAGCTGTGCGGCGGCTGCGGTGAGCACGGTGACACCAATGAACTGCAGGTAGCGCGTGCGTCCCCACAAGCGCTCAAGGTCCGCGCCAAACATCCACAGCCCAAGCATGTTGAAGAACAGGTGAGACGTGTCGCC
>CAZUKT010000319.1:0-5820 GCA_964620975.1 uncultured Rubrivivax sp.
GACTCCATGACCAACCTGCTGGGCGGCCACCTTGACGTGGTGTCGGCGTCCGCCATCAACGTGGTGCCACTGATGAAGGCCGGCAAGATCCGTGTCATTGCCGTGGCGTCGGCAGAGCGCCTGGCTGGCGACCTGGCCGGCGTGCCCACCTGGCGAGAACAAGGCGTGGACGCGGTGTACTCGTCGTCACAAGGTGTGCTGGGCGCCAGGGGGCTGACACCTGCGCAGACCCGCTTCTGGGAAGCCACGCTCAAGCGCCTGACGGACACGCCCGAATGGAACGCCTTCTTGGCCAAGAACCACTGGAAGCCGCGTTTCCTGGGACATGCCGAGGCGCTGAAGTACCTGGACGCCGAGTCCGCCAACGCAAAGTCGCTGCTGGGTGACCTGGGGCTGCTGAAGAAGTAGTACAGCGCCCTGTGCATCGCCCAGGCCCGTGCGCAGCACTAAGGTGCCGGGCGATCCGGGCCCTGTGTGCCCTGGGCACGCGCCGAGACGTAGGCGTACAGGTCCACGATATGCGCGCTCACGCGGGGCTCACCTTGCCAAGCCGGCATGGTGAGCATGCCTTGTTTGCGCTGCAGCACAGCGTCGGTCACGGCTTCACGCTCGACGCCCGGGCTGCCGGCCTGCACAGCGGCCTGGGACCAGTCGTAGCGGCTGATCACCAGCCCCACAAACTGGCGCGGCCCCATGGTGCTGACCTTCAACAACAAATCAGGCCCACCCGTGCCGCCGTTGGCCGTCGGCCCGTGGCAGCCGGCGCAGCGGTCTTGAAAGACGCGCCAGCCGGCGTACACCGAGCCCGGCGGCTTTGACATCAACGCCACTTCACGCGCCGGCTGCAGGTTCTGAAACTCCACCGCGCAGCCCGCCAACCAAAGCGCCGGCAGGGCCGACACAGCCGTCAGGCTGGCCACCAGCAGGCGCCGTTTCGCTGCTACGTGCCAAACGCATTTCAGGGGTGTCTTTGTTGTTGGCTTCTTCATCGTCATCTCCTTGTCTTGCCTGTGGCGCACGCGCCCTGGCCAAGGCGCTTCAGAACGGCCATGCCACCACCCGGTTGCGGCCCCGGTGTTTGGCTTCGTACATGGCCTTGTCCGCACGTGCCAGGGGCTGCTCGGCGGTGCGGTCGGCGGCGCTCAACGCCGTGACGCCGATGCTGGCGGTGGTGGCCAGGCCACTGGCATCGTCGGCCCAGGGCGTGGCGTGGATCTTCTGGCGCAGGCGCTCGGCAAAAACCTCGGCTTCGGCAGCGCCGCTGCCGGGCAACAAGATGCCAAATTCCTCACCGCCCAGGCGACCCACCGAATCGGCCTCGCGGATCTCAAGGCCCGCCAGTCGCGTGACATGCTTGAGCACGGCGTCGCCCACGGCATGGCCGTGCAGATCGTTGATGCCTTTGAAGTCATCCAGATCCAGCATCAACAGCGAACACACCTGCGTCGGGTCGCGCCGCAGGCGGGCCAGTTCACGGCTCAGGTTGGCAATGAATTCGCGCCGCGTGGCCACGCCGGTCAAGGAATCCGTCACCGCCATCTTGTGCAGTTCGTCCGCTTGCCGTTTTTGCTCGGTCACAACGCGGCTGATGCCAAACAGGCCCACCACCGTCTTGCCGTCATCGCCAAACACGGGCCACTTGTTGGTGCTGACCCAGCCCGGCGCGCCCGCTTCGTCCACGTAGGGGTCCACACGGCCGATCAGTCGCTCACCCCGCTCAAAGACCGGTGCCTCTTCCTGCTGGTAAACCTCGGCCATGGCACGCGGGAAAACTTCAAGGTCGTGCTTGCCGATCATGTCGCGCCAGTGTTTGTGGCCCGTGATGCGGGCCAGCGTCTGGCTGCAGAACCTGAAGCGGCTTTGCCGGTCCTTGAAATAGATGAAGTCCGACGGGGATTCGAGCAGGGTCTCGAAGTCCTTGTTCATGGCCTTGAGCTGGGCCCCTGCCCGCTTGCGCTCGGTAATGTCCACCGCCACCACCGCAATTCGCCGGCCATTGGGGAAGCTCACGGGCATGGCGTTGAAGATGACGTCCATCGCGCTGCCGTCGGGCAGCACATGGCGGGTCTCGAAGCTGACCGGCACACCCTGCGCGGCGGCGCGCAGGGCGGCGTCGAGCTGGTCCAGGTCGGGTGAACCTTTCCAGGCCGGCAGCAAATGGAAAGGCACGCCGCGAACATCTTTGGCATCGAGCCCACCAGCAGCCAGCGCACGCGGGTTCAGCTCCAGCACCAGGCCGTTTTCGTCCAGCACACCGGCCAGGAACAGCGACTGCTCAAACAGGCTGCGGAACAGTGCCTCGCGCTCACGCAAACGCTCTTCAACTTGCCGGCGCTCGGTGATGTCAGTGAAAGAGGCCACCACCGCATGCCCCGTGGCGCCAGGCACCGCCGGCAAGGCCTGGGTGCTGACGCTGATCCAGCGCAAGCCCCGCTGCGGGTCTTGCACGCCCATGACCTGCTCATGCACCGCCACGCCGCTTTGAAGCGTGAGCATGGCGGGGTGCAGTTCCCCCGGCAACGGTGTGCCGTCTTCGCGCACGGCATGCCACCGTGCGTCCACCGACTTGCGGCCAAGCAACTGGTCTCTGCTGAGCCCCAGGATGCGCTCGGCGGCGGGGTTGGCTTCAACAATGGCGCCGTCCGGGGCATGAAACACGATGCCTTCGGCCACTGACACCAGGATGCCGCGCACACGCGCTTCATTGGCCTCGCGCCGGCGCAATGAAGACAGCACCACCACCGCCATGCCCACCGTGGCTGCCGCAAACAGCAGCGTCAGGGCCGCCGCTTGTATGGCGTCGCTTTGCGAGCCCTCAAGAAAGTCTGCCGTGCCCAGGCCCACGATGATGTAAAGCGGATAGCGGCCCAGTTTGCGGTAGGCGTTTTCGCGCTCGATGCCGTCAATGGCCGTGGCCGCCAAGTAAGCACCACCCTGCGCCTGCCGCCCCACCGCCGCCGAAAGCTGTGTTGAAACCCGGCGGTTCTCGGCTTCGGTGGCCATGCGCATGGGCCCCGGGTGGCGCGCCAGCAGGGTGAGCGCCTCGGTGCGCAGCGACACCGCGCCGTGCTCACCCAGGTCAAGTCGTGCAAACCGGGCCTTGATGCTGGGCAAAGGCACCAGGCCAACGGCCACGCCGGCAAAGGAGCCGTCACTGTGCCGCAGCGCCCGGTAGAGCAGCAGGCTCCACGGGTCCTGGTCACTGAATCGGGCCGGCGCCAGCAGTTGCGGCTGCATGTTGAGCTGCTCTTGTGCCAGCTTGAAGCTCGCGCTACCGGCAATGTTCAGGCCAGGGCAAGGCCCGGCCTGGCCCGCGCAAAACGGCGCGCCCTGCGCGTCAAAAACCGCGATGGTGCCGGCCTCTTCGGCCAAGGCCAGTTCGTCGTGGACCAGGCCAGGCAGGGTCTGCCGCTGGTTGCCCTTGGTCGCCAAGTCTGCGTCCAGGTGCTTGGCCACCGAGCGCAGGGCAACGGCCATGCGGTCGAGCCTGGCGGTGATGTCACTGTCCAGCAATTGCGCCAGGTTGGCCGTGGCCGTGGCGGCACGTTGGCGCGCTTCACGTTGCCCATGCTGCAAGTGCCTGATGGTGAGCAGGCCCACCAGCAGGTTCAGCGCCAGCACACCCAGCACGAGCCCGGCGACGGCACCTGACACACGCAAACCGCGCCAGCGTTGTGCAACGGCGGGTGGGGTGGTGGGCAAGGGCTTGTCCATGATGGCGTGCCCGTGAATCGCAAGTTGACGGGCCGACCTCAGACGGTGAGAGCGAATCCGGCGTGCCCGAGCGGGCATGTCGGATCTGCTCGCACCCACTTTGTGCATTGGACCACTTCGGGCGTGGCCCCGCGTGCGTTTTGCGCCCGTGTTGCCGCCTGGCTTGATCCACCACAAGGCCCGGCCCCGCCGCCGCTGTGCCCGCCCGCAACGCCTGATGTGCAGGCGTGGCCGGCCACAATGCGGCGCTGCACACCCCCCACCGACAAGGACCCCGACCATGACCCACACCGTTCTCGTTTCAGGCGGCAGCGGCTACATCGCCGGCTTCTTGATCCGCCAACTGGTGGCCGAAGGCTGGCACGTGCACACCACCGTGCGCAGCCTGGCCAAAGAGGCCGCCGTGCGCCAGGTGCTGGCGGTGGACAACAGCCGGCTCAAGTTTTTTGCGGCCGACCTGTCTGCCGACACCGGCTGGGCCGAAGCCATGGCCGGCTGCAGCCACGCGGCGCACCTGGCTTCACCGCTGCCGGCCGGTGTGCCCAAGGACGCCAACGAGCTGATTGCACCCGCGCGCGACGGCGCCCTGCGTGCCCTGCGCGCCGCCCACGCGGCGGGGGTGCAGCGCTTTGTGATGACGTCGTCGGTGGCCGCCATTGCCTATGGCCGCGGGCGTGGCGTGCACCACTTCACCGAGGCCGACTGGACCGATCTGTCCAAGCCCGGCATTTCACCCTACATCCAGTCCAAGACCATTGCCGAACGCGCTGCACGCGACTGGATGGCCGCAAACGGGGCGGGCATGGAGTTCTGCAGCATCAACCCTTCGGTGGTGCTGGGGCCGGTGTGGAGCCGGGACTATTCAGCGTCCGTGGTGATCGTGAAGAAGCTGCTCAATGGCAGCCTGCGCGCCTGCCCCGACATCGGCTTTGGCGTGGTGGACGTGCGCGACGTGGCCGACCTGCACGTGCGCGCGCTCACCACGCCGGGCCTGGCGGGCGAGCGCTTTATTGCGTCGGGCCGCTTCATGAAGCTGCGCGAGATGGCCGACCTGCTGCGTGCACAGCTGGGCGCGCAAGGCCACAAGGTGCCCCAGCGCAACGTGCCCGACTGGCTGGTGCGCCTGGCCGCCCTCTTCAACCCCGTGGCCCGGGCCGTGGTGGGCGAGCTGGGCTCGGTGCGCAACCAGAGCGCAGCGCACGCCAAGGCGGTGCTGGGCTGGCAGACACGGCCGGAGGAGCAGAGTGTGCTGGACACCGCGCGATGCCTGATCGAGCTCGGCATCGTCAAGCTCTGACGGTGCCGCCGCTGTACTGCCACCCGGCGGGGCAAGTCCTGTGCTTCAGCGGCAGTTGTTGTGCTCTTTCCACTTCGCTTCATGGCCCAGGGCTTTGGCAAAGTCAGGCACCTTGCAGCGCTCGGCTTCGGCCGGGTCAAGGGCAGCCGATGACGTGGATGCGGCCGGCGCGCTGCCGCTTTCGGTAGCCACCGCAGGGCCGCGGCCGGCCACAAGCGGTGCCACGTCCACCATGAGCACGGCAAAGCCCAGCACCACAGCCATCTGAGGCAGGCCCCAGGCGGGCCGTTGCGCGGGCGGCAGTTCACACACGCCACCGGGGCAAAGTTGTGCTTTTTCCTTGTTGAAGGCGTTGTAAATGCGGCAGCCGATGCAGATGCCGAAGGCCGTCTCAAAGAACATCAGCAGCAGGCAGGTGGCACACACCAGCGCATTGATGGGGCCGACCAGGTTGTTGATGACCATGGTGTAGAACATGACGCCGGCCAGCACCAGGCCAATGCCCCAGGCAAATCGCTTTTGCGGCGCACCCACTCATTCAGGCTGCTGGCTGCGCACGGCCCACTGGCCCAGGATCATGCTGGGCGCATAACGTGGATTGACGAAGAGGCGGATGGCAAAGTCAATGAGAAAGGCAACGACGAAGACCCGTGTCGCGCGGAAGTTGCCCATCAGGATGGCCGACATGAAGGACGCCAGCGCCGCCGCAAACATGATGCCGGCCGCCGCGCGCACGGCGCGCTCGTTGAGCACGGGCACGGGGTAGCCGTCCAGGGTGTCGCCAAACTTGAAGATGTTGCTCATGGGTG
>CAZUKT010000320.1:0-5817 GCA_964620975.1 uncultured Rubrivivax sp.
CGATGTTCTTCACGTCCTGGCTCTTTTCGCGGCTGGCCACCAGCACGGCGTCGGGTGTCTCCACCACGATCACGTCTTGCAGGCCCACCGCGCTGACGAGCCGGCTGGTGGCGTGCACCAGCGTGTTGCGGCTGTCGCTGACGATGGCGTCACCCACGGTGGCGTTGCCTTGTGCGTCTTTCTGTGCCACCTGCCACACGGCTTCCCAGGCGCCCAGGTCGTTCCAGCCGGCGGCCAGGGGCTCCATGCGGATGTCGAGCACACCGGGGCACTTTTCCATCACCGCGTAGTCCACCGACTCGCTGGGCACGGCAGCAAATTCAGCCTTGCCGGGGCGCACAAACTGCGCGTCGGTCTTGCGCACCGCAAACGCAGCGCGGCAGGCGGTGGCGATGTCGGGCCGGAAGCGCTCCAGCGCCGCCATCCACACCGACGCGCGCAGCACAAACATGCCGGCGTTCCAGAAGTAGCGGCCGTCGGCCACGTACTTTTGTGCGGTGGCCAGGTCGGGTTTTTCAACAAACTGCGCCACCAGACCGCCTTCGGCACGGATGTAGCCATAACCGGTTTCGGGCCGGTCGGGCGTGACACCCAGTATGGCGATGGCGCCCGTGGCTGCAGCCTGCACGGCGCGGCGCAATGACGCGGTAAAGGCGGCGCCGTCGGTGACGGTCTGGTCGGCGGGTGTGACCACCAGCACCGGGTCGCTGCCTGCATCAAGCGCCTGCAGCGCGGCCAGTGTGACGGCCGGTGCGGTGTTGCGGCCCATGGGCTCGAGCATCACCGCCGACGGCTCGGCACCTTGCTCGCGCAACTGGTCGAGCACAAGGAAACGGTGTTCTTCATTGCCCACCACCAGCGGCGCGGCCACGCTGATGTGCGCATCGGCCAGGCCTTGCAGGCGTGCGGCAGCTTGCTGAAACAGGCTGCTGTTGCCCGAGAGCACCAGAAACTGCTTGGGGAAACCGGCGCGCGACAGCGGCCACAGCCGTGTGCCCGAGCCGCCGGCCATGATGACGGGCCAGACGTGGATCTTGTGGTTCATGCGGGGTAGCCCTCGGGGTTCATGGTTTGCCAGCGCCAACTGTCGGCGCACATGCGGGCCAGGTCGTGGCGTGCGTGCCAGCCCAGCAAGTCAGCCGCCAGCGCCGGGTCGGCGTAGCAGGCGGCCACGTCGCCGGGGCGGCGCGGCTGAATGGCATAGGGCACGGGCCGGCCACTGGCCAAGGCGTATGCGGCCACCACGTCCAGCACGCTGTAGCCCCGGCCCGTGCCCAGGTTGACGGTGATCGAGCCCGCGTGTGCAAACAAGCGGTTGAGCGCGGCCACGTGGCCCTCTGCCAGGTCTTGCACGTGGATGTAGTCGCGCACGCCGGTGCCATCAGGCGTGTTGTAGTCGTTGCCAAACACCGCCAGCTGTGGGCGCCGGCCAATGGCCACCTGCGCCACGTAGGGCATCAGGTTGTTGGGCACGCCGCGTGGGTCTTCGCCGATGCGGCCACTTTCGTGTGCACCCACGGGGTTGAAGTAGCGCAGCACGGCCGTTTGCCAGGCCGGGTGTGCCGCGCCGTGGTCACGCAGCATCTGCTCGCCCATGAGCTTGGTGTGGCCGTAGGGGTTGGTGGCGCTGAGCGCTGCGCTTTCGGTGATGGGCAGCTGGTCGGGGTCGCCGTACACGGTGGCGCTGGAGCTGAACACAAAACGGTGGATGCCGTGGCGCTGCATGGCCTGGCTCACGGTGAGCAGGCCGCCCAGGTTGTTGGCGTAGTAGGCCAGCGGCTTGGTGGTGGATTCGCCCACCGCCTTGAAGGCCGCAAAGTGCACCGTGGCGTCGATGCGGTGGCGTTGCACAACGGCGTCCACGGCGGCGGCATCGCATACATCGGCGCGTTCAAAAACGGGCTGCTGGCCTGACAGCGCCTGCAGCCGGTTCAGCACTTCGGGCGAACTGTTGGAAAAGTCATCCACCCCCACCACCTGGTAGCCGGCCGCCAGCAGCGCCAGCCAGGTGTGGGAGCCGATGTAGCCGGCAGCGCCGGTGAGCAGCACAGTGGGCATGGCGCCGGCCTTTTGCTTCAAAGCGTGGATCGTGGCCGCAAGGCCTTACTGCAGCGTGAACTGTGCAAAGCAGTTGTAGGTGTTGGCGCTGAGGTCTGAGCCCAGTGCACCAGTGCCCTTGCGTGTTTCCTGCCCCGCGTCGCAGCCGACTTGCACGCTGCGGTGGGGTGCCCAACGTGCGCCCAGCGACACGGTGGTGTAGCGCTCGCGGCCGGTGGCTTCGCGGGGGCCGAAGATGTCGTCCAGCGAGCGCACGATGTCGCGGTTGGACTGGGACACGGCCATGTTCAGTGCCACCTTGGGCGCCAATTCATAGTCGGCCTTGATGCGCAGCGCGGTGTTGACGCGGCTGTAGTCGGCGGTGCCGGGCGTGCCAAAGAAGGTGGTCACGGCGTACGAGTCCTGGCCGGTGTCGTGTGACAAGCGGGTGGTCAGGTTGACTTTGCTGCTGACGCGCCAATTCCAGCCCAACGAGCCGGTCAGGCCGCTGAAGTTGCGCTGCGTGGCCAGGTCGTAGGTGGTCTTGCCGGTGCTCAGCCGCAGGTCCACGCTGCTGGCGCCTGAGGGGCGGTGCCAGAAGCTCAGGTCGACGTCATTGCGCTTGAAGCGGTCAGACTCAAATTCGGTGGCTGACACCGGCCGGAACTTGGGGTAGCGGCCGTGCGTGCTGCGCACGCCCACGCCCACCACCGTGTCGGGGCTGGGCCGCCAGCGCAAGCCCAGCGAGGCGGTGTCCTGCGTGTAGTTGCGTGCCTGCACTCGGGCGTCGTCCAGTGAATTTTTTATCTCACGGTGGCCGCCGCTGGCTTCTATTGAATATTCGGTGACCAGGCCCACGCGCAGCATGGCGTCGAAGCCCTGGCTGCTTTCCTGGTTTTTGGCGGACAGCAGGCCGATCTCTTGCAGGTTGAAGCTTGACAAGTTGCGGCTGGCGTTGGCCGACACCTGGCCCGACAGGCGCTCGGCGGTGGACCAGTCCAGCCCGCCAGAGAAGGCATAACTGTCGTTGTTGTAGAGCGTGTTGCTGCTGTAGCGGTTGGACCGCAGCGTGACGTTGCCAAAGGCGCGCTGGCGGCCAAAGTTCTGGTCCAGGCCGGCCAGCAAAGCGGTGCTCAGCACGCTGTCGGCCTTGCTGTAGTCGGCAGGCGCCAAGCTGCCATCGGTCAGGCGCAGCAAGTTGCTGTCGTGGCTGTACGTGAGTGAACCCGCCACGTAATAGGGGCTGCTCTGCGCCTGTGCCGTGCCCGCGCAGGCGGCCAGCAGGCAGGCGGCACCGAGCACGGCGCGAGCCGTGCGCAAGCGGTGGGTGGTGGATGCGGTGCGGTGGGCGCGGCGGGGTGTCATGGGGTGCGGGCTCCGGCTTTCAGTCAGTACGCATTGCGGTCGAAGAACACCAGTTTCACGGTGCGCGCGATGATCTGCAGGTCCAGGCCCAGTGTCCAGTTGCGCAGGTATTCCAGGTCGTACTCCACGCGGGCCTGCATCTTTTCGATGGTGTCGGTTTCACCCCGGTGGCCGTTGACCTGGGCCCACCCGGTGATGCCGGGCTTGACCTTGTGGCGCACCATGTAGGCCTTGATGAGCTGGCGGTACATCTCGTTGTGCGCCACCGCGTGCGGGCGCGGCCCGACGATGCTCATGCGGCCCTGCAGCACGTTGATGAACTGCGGCAACTCGTCCAGCGAGGTGCGGCGGATGAAGGCGCCAAACGGTGTGATGCGCGGGTCATCTTTGGTGGCCTGGCGCACCACGGGGCCGTCGTCCAGCGAGCGCATGGAGCGGAACTTGTAGACCACGATCTCGCCGCCGTCCAGGCCGTTGCGGCGCTGCGAAAAAATCACCGGGCCGGGTGAACTGAGCTTCACGCCAATGGCAATGGCCGCCAGCAACGGGGATATCAGCACCAGGATCGCCGCGCCAAGCACCACGTCGGACAAGCGCTTGACGAGCTGATTGGTGCCGGTGAAGGGGGTCTCGCACAGGCCCACCACGGGCACGCCGTTCATGTCTTGCAGGCGGCCCTGGATGATGCTGATGCCAAACACGTCGGGCACGAAAAACACGCTGGCGGTGGTGCCCTGAACCTGCTCCAGCAGTTCCACGATGCGGGGCTGTGAACCCAGCGGCAACGTGATGTAGACCTCATGCACGCCGTGCTCGCGGATGAAAGGCGCCACCTCTCGCAGCTTGCCCAGGCGCTGGCTTGTGGCCTCGGCGTCCACACGGTCGTCGGCGCGGTCGTCAAAGTAACCCAGGAAAGACAAACCCGTGGCACCACGTGCCTGAAAAGCCCGCGCCACTTTCACGCCCTGCGCGCCGGCGCCCACCACCAGTGCGGTGCGCACGTTTTCAGGCCGCGCGGCCATGCGCCGCAGGCCCTGGCGGCCGGCAAAGTAGGCCAGCCACTGCAGCACCGGCGTGATCAGCGCCCACCAGCTGAGCACGGTGAAGTCAAACAACTCCAGCGCCCGCGTGGCATATCCACACAGGGCCAGGATCAGCAGCAGGCTCAACCACGAGGTGGAGATGTCCACCGCCGCGTTCAGGGGCCGGTCATAGAACCGGTTGCGGCCCGGGAAGGTGAGCGCAAAAATCAGCAGGCACAGCGTGAGATCCGAGCGCACGATGGGCTCGTCGAACCAGGCCGACACCGCCAGGAACACCAGCACCGTGATGGTGGGTTCCAGGAACGCCGCAATCAGCGAAGTCACCGACTGCGGTGCGCTGTAAAAGGTGCGTTTGTAGCCTCGGTCTTCGAACATCAGTCTGGGCAGGGGGCGCAGTGGCCGCAACAACAGGCGCGCGCGCCCTGGGTGACAGAGGGCAGGCTGTGGTCGCCCACATGGCGCGGGGCGACGTGCTGCACTGCAAGGAAAATCATTCTCCACCAATTCCGTGGCGCGTCCGTGACCGGAAGTTGCCTGGCCCCCGGGGCCCGTTGCCTACAATCGAGCAATGCTTCACAGTCTTCATGCCCTGTTGTCGCCGGCCCTGGCCGAGCGCCTGACGCTGCTGCTCAACCACGTGCTCAACAGCGAGAGCGTGGCCACGGAGCGGCTGCGTCCCCACGCGGGCCGCACCGTGGCCCTCACGCTCAGTGGTTGGCCTGCGCTGCTGCCGCGCCCGCCCGCTCTGGCCTGGCGCGTCACGCCAGCCGGCCTGCTGGAGTGGTGCGGTGCCGACGGCGAGCCCGCGCCCGACCTGGCCGTGGTGCTGGACGCATCCAACCCGGCGCTGCTCACGGTGCGGGCGCTGGTGGGTGAGCCGGCCAATGTGCAGATTGACGGTGACGCGCAACTGGCCGCCGACGTGAACTGGCTCATGCAGAACCTGCGCTGGGACGTGGCGGCTGACCTTGAACGGCTCTTTGGCCCGCTGGTGGCGCAGCAGCTGAGCCAGGTGGGGCGCACCGTGGCGGCTGGCGTGCGGGCGGCGCTGAAGGGCGCCAGCGGGCTGGCGTCGCGCTTGCGCCCGCGCCCATGACGCCAATGCACGGCGCGGGCCGGCCACGCTGGCCGGTTCGGACGGTGTGGCCCGCGGTCTTGCAGGGTCAGGCCGCTTGATGCCGCACATCGGCCGCCTGGTCTTCATCGTCATCACCGTCCTGCGCTTCGGCCTGGACGAGGTGGCCCTGAGCTCCTTCCGCCAGCGCTGGGTGCGTTTGCTGGTGCGCCTGGCCACGGTGGGTCGCCGGCTGGATGCACCACGCGGTGAACGCCTGCGCCAGGGTCTGGAGCGGCTGGGGCCGATCTTCGTCAA
>CAZUKT010000321.1:0-5794 GCA_964620975.1 uncultured Rubrivivax sp.
TTGCCTGGCGGGCGTGTGGTCAGCAGGAAACGGCCGTTGGCGTCTATCAACACGCCCACGGCCACGTCCACCGGTGTGCGCTCAGACGCCGGCATGGCGGCCCGCGTGGTCGCGCGCAAACTGCTGCGCCACGCGGCCCGAGCGGCTGCCACGCTCCAGCGCCCAAACCAGGGCCTCGCCACGCACCTTTGCAATGGTCTCTTCGGCCACGCCAAAAGACCGCAGCCACTGCGCCACGATGGCCAGGTACTCGTCCTGCGTGAAGGGGTAGAAGCTGATCCACAGGCCAAAACGTTCACTCAGCGAGATCTTCTCTTCCACCACCTCGCCCGGGTGCACCTCACCGTCTTCGGTGTGCTGGTAGCTGAGGTTTTCTTTCATGTATTCGGGCAGCAGATGGCGGCGGTTGCTGGTGGCGTAGATGAGCAGGTTGTCGCTGGCCTGTGACACGCTGCCGTCGAGCACGCTCTTCAACGCCTTGTAGCCGGGCTCGCCCTCGTCAAAGCTCAGGTCGTCGCAAAACACGATGAAGCGTTCGGGCCTCTCGGCCACCAGGTCCACCAGGTCACCCAGGTCCACCAGGTCGGCCTTGTCCACCTCGATCAGGCGCAGGCCCTGTGGCGCAAATTCGTTCAGGCAGGCCTTGATGAGGCTGCTCTTGCCGGTGCCGCGCGCGCCTGTCAGCAGCACGTTGTTGGCGCCGTGGCCGGCCACGAATTGGGCCGTGTTGCGCAGCAGGCGTTCTTTTTGTGCGTCCACTTCCTTCAGGTCGGCCAGGCGGATGGTGGCCACGTGTTTGACCGGCTCCAGCACCCCCGCGCTGCTGAGCCCGCCCCGGCGGCGATAGCGCCAGGCGGTGGAGGCGCGCCAGTCAGGTGCCGTTGCAGCGTGCGGCAGGATGGTTTCCAGGCGCGCCAGCAGCGACTCGGCGCGCACCAGCAAGTGTTCAAAGGCAGCGTTCATGGCCAAGAGTTTAGGGGCCGGACGTGGCGGCCGATGGCACCTGCATGGGCAGTGCAATCACGCCGTCGTCGGCAATCACGTACACGCGGTCGGCCGGCCCGCGTGGCATGACGTGCATGCCGGTGAAAGCGCCAAAGGCCGGCAGCACAGCCACCTGCGGGCCGAAGTGAAAACACGGCAGCCGCAGGTGGCCCGGCCGGCGGCCGCCCACCACGGCAGCGGGGTGGACGTGGCCGGCCAGCACATAAGCGTCCGGGACTGGTTCGGGGTGGTGGGCCAGACGCAGGCCGCCCAGCGGCAACGGGCCATTCACGCAGCGCACGGCCCATTCGGCGGGCGGGTCGCCGGCATGTTTGTCATGGTTGCCGCGCACCAGTGTCAGCGCCAGATGGGCATGGGCGCGGCGCCAGGCGGCCACCTCGGCCCAGGTGGCCGCAGACTTTGAATGCGCGGAGTGCAGCAAGTCGCCCAGAAAGACGACGTGCAGTGCGCCCGTGCAAGCCACCGCGCTGCTGAGCCGCGCCAAGGTTTCGCCCGTGGTGCCGCCGGGCACCGGCACGCCCAGGCGCCTGAACGACTGCGCCTTGCCAATGTGGGCATCGGCTACCAGCAGCGTGCTGTGTTCGGGCAAGTAGGCGGCACGCTGGGGCAGCAGCCGCAGCCGTGTGCCGCCGGCGTCCAGTTCCACCACCGCAGCCGGCCTCAGCTTGAAAGGCGTTGCAGCGCGGGGTCAAGAAACTCGGTGGGCAGGCGCTTGAAGCCCGAGCGGGCATAACGCTGCAGCCGGCCGATGACCAGTGACGTGACCGCAGAAGCCAGCGCCTGCGCGTCCACCGTGGGCGTGGGTGAGCCGGCGGCTTCGGCCGCGGCGCGCAGGCTTTGCCGCAGTTGCGATTCGACGCGGTCAAAGAACTGGTTCATGCGGGCGATGAGACGTTCGTGTTCAAACACCAGCGCGTCGCCCACCATCACACGGGTCATGCCGGGATTTTTTTCGCCAAACTGCAGCAGCACGGTGGCAATTTTCTGCGCCTGCGCCGAGGCATTGGCTTCGCGTTCAGTGATCTGGTTGATGAGCGTGAAGACACTGCTCTCGATGAATTCGATGAGCCCTTCAAACATCTGTGCCTTGCTTGCAAAGTGGCGGTACAGGGCGGCTTCGCTGACATCGAGCTTGGCGGCCAGGGCGGCAGTGGTGATGCGCTCGGCGCCGGGTTGCTCCAACATGGCAGCCAGCGTTTGCAGGATCTGCACGCGGCGTTCACCGGGCTTGGGGCGCTTGCGCACAGGCGCGGCCGTGGGCGCGTCGTCTTGGTCGGTGCCGGCCCGGGTGGGGTCTTCAGACAGGGCAGGCATCGGTTTTTGGGCAGGTGGGGAAGGGTGTCCAAAGATTCTGGCACACGGTCTGTGGGGGTTCTCTTGCAGGTAAACACTGACATTCAACTGCTGGCGGCGGGTGCAAGCCGCCGCCAGCATTCAGCGGGGCGCACCACACAATCGGCCGGCTTGGCGCCCGCCCAGCCACCCACCGGGCCCCCGCCAAGCCATCGGCCCATGCCCCCGCGCAAGCACCCGTTGCGCGGCCCACTGCCCGCCCCACGGCCCCAACATGAAGCCCGACCCCGCTGTGCCTCCTTCGCCCCCTACGCCCCCTTCGGCCCCTTCGCCCGCTGCACCGTGGCGCCGGGTGCTGCCTGCCAGCCTGGGGCTGGCAGTGCTGGCGTGGGCCGCGACCCTGTG
Organism: uncultured Rubrivivax sp.; assembly: GCA_964620975.1. Taxonomy (GTDB): domain Bacteria; phylum Pseudomonadota; class Gammaproteobacteria; order Burkholderiales; family Burkholderiaceae_C; genus Rubrivivax. The sequence goes on from CAZUKT010000321.1 coordinate 2,704, forward strand.
GGGCCTGGCCGGTCTGGCTGCACGGCCCGCGCCGCCGTGGCTGAAGGCCGCACTGGTGCTCGGTGTGTGTGCAGGTGTTGTGGCCGGGGTGTTGCTGGCGGCGCGGCTGCGCCAGGCCCGCCGGCAGGCCAAAGAGTTGGTCGACCTGGCGCAGCGCCTGGCGCAACAGCAAGCGGCATTGCACGACACCGCCACACAACTGCACCAGGCGCAGGCCGCCGCCGAGGCCGCCGACCACGCCAAGGCGCGGTTCCTGGCCGCTGCCAGCCATGACTTGCGCCAGCCCGCGCACGCGCTGGGCCTGTACACCGCCGCCTTGCGTGCCGGGCCACTGGCGCCTGAGCAGGCCGAGATCGCGGCCCGCATGCAGGGCTCATTGGTGGCGATGGGCGCCATGTTTGCGGCACTGCTGGACGTGTCGCGCATGGACGCCGGTGCGGTGTTGCCGCAGTGGGACACGGTGGCACTGGCGCCGCTTCTGCACCGGCTGGCGCAGGAGTGGGCGCCCGAGGCCGAAGCGCGCGGCCTGCGCCTGGCGGTGCGTGTGGCCAACCCGCAGGCCATGACCGTGAGCGACCCGCTGCTGCTGGAGCGCGTGCTGCGCAACCTGCTGGCCAATGCGGTGAAGTACACATACCGGGGTGGCGTGTTGCTGGCTTGCCGCACCCGCACGGCGCCCGGTGGCGCACGCAGCATCCGCATCGAGCTTTGGGACACCGGCGTGGGCATGGCCGCCGCCGAGCAAGAGCGTGTGTTTGAAGAGTTCTACCAGGTGGCCAACCCGGCGCGCAGCCGCACGGGTGGCTTGGGCCTGGGGCTGGCCATCGTGCAGCGCCTGGTGCGGCTGCTGCAACTGCGGCTGACGCTGCGCTCGGTGCCGGGCCGGGGCAGTGTGTTCATTCTGGACGGCCTGGTGCCGGCCGGCAGCGCCCCCATGCGCGCCGCCGCTGCGCGCCAGCAGATGCGCCGCCTGGCGGGCGTGTGCGTGGCCGTGCTGGAAGACGACGCCGAGGTGCGTGACGCCATGTGCCGGCTGCTGGCGCTGTGGGGCTGCGAAGTGCTGGACGCTGCAGACGCGCCCGACCTGTTGCGGCGGCTGCCTCGCGGCCGCACCGTGCATGCGGTGGTGGCCGACGTGCGCCTGGCCGGCGGCCGCCATGGCCCTGACGAGGTGCACACGCTGCAAGCCGCCTGGGGCCAAAGGGTGCCCGTGCTGCTGGTCAGCGGCGAAACAGCGCCGCAACAATTGCTGGCCTTGAAAGACGCCGGCCACACGGTGTACACCAAGCCGGTGTCGCCAGCCCGCTTGCGTGCCTGGCTGGAGCAGGCCACGCTGGCCAGCGCCGATTCGCCATGAAGGACCGCCCCATGCTTGTGCTGATTGCCGACGACCACCCCATGGTGCGTGACGCCCTGGCGCGCACATTGCGCCTGCTGGCGCCCGATGCCCAACTGCTGGAGGCCGACGACTACGCCACGGCCGAGGCCCAGCTTGCCGCGCACAAGGCCGACCTGGCGGTGCTGGACCTGCACATGCCGGGCATGGATGGCGTTGAAGGCCTGCGGCGGCTGCACGGGCGTTTCCCGACGCTGCCCATCGTGGTGGCATCGGGCGACACCGACCCGGCGGTGATGCGGGCCACGCTGGCCAGCGGGGCGGTGGCCTTCTTGCCCAAGAGCGAGCCGCCCGAACTGCTGCTGCAAGCGCTGCGCATCGTGCTGGCTGGCGGCAGCTACTTGCCGCGCCAGGCCTTGGCCGACTGGCCCCACGGCGTGCCGCCGCCGCGCCCCGACGCGGCCGCGCTGACACCACGCCAGCGCGACGTGCTGCGCTGCCTGATGCAAGGCCAGCCCAACAAGCTCATTGCGCGTGAACTGGGCTTGACCGAAGGCACGGTCAAGATCCACATCGCCGCCATCCTGCGGGCGCTGCAGGCGCGCAACCGCACCGAGGCGGTGGTGGTGGCGCGCGATCTTGGCTGGGACCGCTGACCCGGCCCGTCACACCAGGTCGCGCAGGCGCCGCACACGGCGGTCCACGTAGGCCGGCCGGCGGCTCGTGCGGCGTGGCTTGTGGGCGTGGGACGCAGGGCCCGCACCCGGCAGCCAGCGCTGCATCCACACCGTGCCCATGCCCACCTTGCGGGCCGACTTCTGGTGCACCAGCGTGTCTTCCACCAGGATGCAGCGCGACGCCGGCACGCGCAGCCGCGCCGCCATCCAGCGCAGCATGCGGGCGTCGGGCTTGGGGCGCAGGTGGCCAAACATCTGCATGTCTTCAATCGAATAGACGCGCTCGAACAGGGCGCCCATGCCCAGCACCGCCAGCACACGCGCCGCATACGCGGCCGGTGCATTGGTGAGGATGAACTTGCGCCCCGGCAGCTTTGCCACTGCAGCCAGGTCATGCGCGCTGGCGCGCAGCCGCTGCTCCAGCCCCGGCAGCAGGTGCGTGTGGTGCAAGAAGTGCGCGGGCTTGACGCCGTGGTGCCGCACCAGCCCCAGCATGGTGGCGCCGTAGCGCTGCCAGTAGCGGCGACGCAGCGCGTCGGACTCGGGCTGCGTGAGTTGCAGCTCGCGCATGATGTAGTCGCCCATGGCCCGGCTCAGGTGCGGCATGGCCGCGCTGGAGGCGTCGTGCAGCGTGTCGTCCAGGTCAAAGAGCCAGACCGGTGCCCGCTGGGTTCTGGGGGGCGCAGGGTTCACGGCGTCAATGGGACTTGATCATCGTGCCGTAGGCCTGGTCGGTCAGGATCTCCAGCAGCATGGCGTGTGGCACGCGGCCGTCCACCACGTGCACGGCGTTGACGCCGCTCTTGGCGGCGTCTATGGCGCCGGCCAGCTTGGGCAGCATGCCGCCGCTGATGGTGCCGTCGGCCACCAGGTCGTCAATCTCGCGCGGCGTGAGCTCGGTGATAAGTTCGCCGGCCTTGTTCAGCACGCCCTTGATGTTGGTCAGCATCACCAGCTTCTCGGCCTTTAGCACGGTGGCCAGTTTGGCGGCCACCAGGTCGGCGTTGATGTTGTAGGACTCGTTCTTCTCGCCAAAACCGATCGGGCTGATGACGGGGATGAACTGGTCGTCCTGCAG
>CAZUKT010000322.1:0-5746 GCA_964620975.1 uncultured Rubrivivax sp.
CATGTAGCGCACCAGCCAGCCCCAGGGCACGTCTCGCATGATGTACTCGACCGACTCGAAGGCCTTGGCCGCGTCGGGCTTGTAATGCATGGTGAGGAAGATGCCGGTCACGATCTGCATCACCAGCACCAGCAGCGACAGGCTGCCGAAGAAGTACCAGAAGTTCATGTTCTTCGGGGCGTAGTACTCCGAAAGGTGAACCTTGTACGCAGCAAACAGGGTGGGGAACCTGTTTTGCATCCACACCGTGGTGTGGGTCAGCGCCGACGAACCGGCCGGCGCTTCCTTGAATTCAGCCATCTTGACCTCGGGATTCGATGTTTACTGCTGTTGCACCGGCCTGATCAGGCCTTCTTGTCTTCACCGATCAAGACGGTGGAATCGGACAAGTACATGTGCGGCGGCACTTCAAGGTTGTCGGGCGCGGGTTTGTTCTTGAACACGCGGCCGGCCAGATCAAAGGTGGACCCGTGGCAAGGGCAAAGGAATCCGCCCACCCAGTCGTCGGGCAGCGAGGGCTGCGCGCCAGGAGTGAACTTGTCCGACGGCGAACAGCCCAGGTGCGAACAGATGCCCACGCCAATGAAGTATTCAGGTTTGATGGAGCGGTGCGCGTTCTTGGCGTATTCGGGCGTGGGGTAGGCCTTGCGGTCGGAATTGGGATCGGCCAATTGCGCTTCGACCTTCTTCAGGGCCGCCAGTTGATCGGGCGTGCGGCGCACCACCCAAACCGGCTTGCCGCGCCATTCAACGGTCATCTTTTCGCCCGGTTGCAGCGCACTGATGTCCACCTGCACCGGCGCACCGGCCGCGCGGGCACGTTCAGAAGGGGCAAAAGTACTGACAAACGGCACCGCCACGGCAGCACCGCCCACGGCGCCAACGCCGCAAGAAATGGCAATCCAGGTGCGCCGGCCCTGATCAACTCCGGGCGTGAATGAGGCTTCGCTCATGGGTAACCTTTGGGCGTGAGGCTGTTTCGGGATAACTTGGGATTCTAGCCGAGCCGCCTTCGCGGGCCTGACACGCAGCCTGAACCAAGGTCGCTTGACGCTGCCCTGGGGCGCCAGTACTGTCGCGCCCGTTGCCAACCGGGCCAGCCCGATGGCCACGTTCGAATCACACAACAGGAGTGGCAGATGAGTTTTACTTCAGAGTTCAAGGAATTCGCGCTCAAGGGCAATGTCATGGATCTCGCCGTGGGCGTGATCATTGGCGGTGCTTTTGGCAAGATCGTCGATTCCTTGGTGGGTGACCTGATCATGCCCATCGTGGGCAAGATTTTCGGCGGCTTGGACTTCAGCAACTACTTCATCCAGTTGTCGGGGCCTGCGGCCACCACGCTGGCCGAAGCAAAGAAGGCCGGCGCCGTGCTGGCCTACGGCAACTTCCTCACCGTGGCGATCAACTTCATCATCCTCGCGCTGATCATCTTCATGATGGTCAAGCAGATGAACCGCATGAAACGCGAGGCACCGGCAGCCGCTCCGGCCGCGCCAGCGCCGACACCCGAAGACGTGGTGTTGCTGCGTGAAATCCGCGACTCGCTCAAGAAGTAGCGCCCTGAGCCAGGCGCCTTGGGGCCGCATCGAAGAAACCGGCCGGCCCGACCGGGCAGGGGGGCTTGCCGCATACTAGGCGGCTACCCCGCCCCATGAAGCCCAACCCCATCCACCGACTGCCCGCGCCGCTGGAAGCGGCCGTCCAGCGACTGAAGCTGGCCGCCCGCGAGGCCACCGAGCGTTCCATCGAGAGCCTGGGCTTGGCCGCCCTGGCTGCCACCCACGCGTTCCAGCGCGACGGCCTGCTGGGCGCACAGTTTGAGCTCAACCGAAAGTCGGCGATGTTCGCACTGGCCTTCAATGAGGCCTTTGACGAACGCGTGGTGCGCGAACTGGGGCCACAAGGCGTGGGCGGCGCCACCGGCAACGCGCCGCTTTCTGCCACCGCCCCGCAAACCAATTGGGACGCGCTGGGCCTGGTAGAAGACCGCGAAGTCGAAGCCCAGATTTCTGCCGAACGTTTTGGCATGGAAATCTCGGTGGCTTGCGAATGGGAACTGCGCGAACTCAACGCCTACGTGGGCACGCTTTTGGCCGACGCCGGCGGCGACCGTGACCGCAACCCGCTGCGCCCCGACATCGTCGGCCACGCCATGATCAAGGGCATAGAGACCGTGTCCGAGCGCGACGAGATCCGCAAGATCTTGTCGGGCGAGATGAGCCGCTCGCTGGGCGGCTTGTTGCGCACCGCCTACACCGCCATCGTGGCTGAGTGGCGAAACGCAGGGGTGCAGCCGCAGGGCTTGGCCGTGCGGCACCGTGGCGGCCGTGACGCAGGTGGCGGGCATGCCGACAGCGGCGACACCAGCACCGGCGGCGGCAGCAATTTTGGCGCGCACGACGACGACCGCATCGGGCGGGGCCGCGTCGGCATGGACAGCCGCTACGGAGGCAGCCGCTCTGGCAGCGCGGGTTTCGCTCATTCAACACGCCCTGGTTTTGCGGGTGGCCGCAGCGGCACGCCCATCGGGCAGGTCGACCCCGCCTTGATGTCGTTGATTCGCCGCCTGGCCCACAACGACCCCATCGGCTACGCCAACCGGGGTGACGATGACCCCTTCGACTACGCTGACTCTGGCCGTGCCCACGGCCCCACAGGCCGCTCCCCGCTGCCCAACCTGATACGCACCCACCGCGAAGAGTTGCGCCAGGCCTCCAACGGCTCGCTCGATCACATGGTGATCGATGTCATCGGCTTCTTGTTTGACCAGATCCTGGCCGACCCCAAAGTGCCACCGCAGATGGCACGGCAGATCGCCCGGCTGCAACTGCCGGTGTTGCGCGCCGCCTTGGGCGACCCCACGTTCTTCTCGTCGCGCCGGCACCCGGTGCGGCGCTTCGTCAACCGCATTGCGTCGCTGGGTGCGGGCTTTGAGGACTTCAACGACGAAGGCGCCAAGAGCTTTCTGGCCAAGGTCAAGGCGCTGGTGCAGGAAGTGGTTGAAGGTGAGTTCGACCAGATCGAGACCTACGACCAGAAGCTTGCGGCGCTGGAAGCCTTTGTGGCCGAGCAGTCCACCCGCGACGTGCAGGCGCAAAGTGGCGCCTCGGCGCTGCTGTCTGAAAAGGAAGACGATTTCCGGCTGCGCCAGCTCTACGCCCAACGCCTGGCTGGTGACCTGAAAGATGTGGCCGCACCGGCCTTCTTGCGCGACTTTGTCAGCCGCATCTGGAGCCAGGTGCTGCTGCGCGCCACCGAACGCGGTGGTGTCGACGGCGACCAGGCGCAGCGCCTGCGACGTGTCGGCCGCGAACTGATCCTGAGCGTGCATCCCAAGGCCACGCCGGCGCTGCGCAAGACCTTCCTGGCCGAGTTGCCCAAGCTGATGCAGGAACTCACCGAGGGCATGAACCTCATCGCCTGGCCCGAGGCCCAGCGCCGAGCGTTTTTTGGCCAGCTCATGCCGGCGCACGCCGAGGCGCTGAAGAGCGTCACGGGCCGGCAACTCGACATCAACCTCATGGCCCGCAAAGTAGAGGGCGCACTGCTGCGGCCACTGCCCTCGCGCGACGAATTGCGGGCGGCGGCCATCCTGCCCGTGATGCTGGACGAGATCACGCTGCCCCAGTTCAGCGCCGAAGAAGCGCAGCGCGTGGGCCTGGTGGACGAAGCCTCGGTGGACTGGAACGCACCCGTGCGCGCCCGCCCCGACGCCATTCAGGCGGCCACCGAAGCCGCTGAAAACACCGACGCCTATGCCGCACTGCCCGTGGCGCCTGGTTTGCCCGGCAACAGCGACCCACCCGAAGCCACCCAGGGCAAAGCGCTGGCAGACAACGTGCAGATCGGCTTTGCCTACCAGATGAACATCGACGGCAACTGGCACAAGGTGCGGCTTTCGCACGTGAGCGCGGCGCGCAGCTTCTTCATCTTCACTTACGGTGGTCGCCACCAGAAAACGGTGTCACTGACACAGCGCATGCTGGTGCGCCTGTGTGAAACCGAACGGCTCAAGGCCTTTGAGGCGGCGTCGCTGATCGAGCGCGCCACGTCGCGGGCGCGGCGCCAACTGGCGGCGCTGAGCGCAGCGCAGGCCCACGGCGGCGCTAGCGCCTACTGACCTTCAAACAGCGGCCGTGCGTCGCCAGCCAAAGCCGCAAGCCGGCGCGCCATGTGCAGCGCGGCCACCAGGCTGGCGGGGTCGGCCAAGCGGCGCCCTGCGATGTCATAAGCCGTGCCGTGGTCGGGGCTGGTGCGCACCAGCGGCAGACCCAGGGTCACGTTGACGCCCTGCTCCACACCCAGATATTTCACGGGGATCAGTCCGTGGTCGTGTGTCATGGCCACCACCAGATCAAATTCGCCCTTGCGGGCGCGCATGAACACGGTGTCGGGCGCATACGGGCCACTGGCCAGGATGCCTTCGGCCACGGCCGCCCGCACGGCCGGGCCGATGATGCTGAGTTCTTCGTCGCCAAACAGGCCGCCCTCGCCAGCATGGGGGTTGAGCCCGGCCACCGCGATGCGGGGCCGCACCTGCCCCCAGGCTGCGGCTGCCCGGTGTGCAATGCGCAGCGTTTGCAGCACGGCGTCAAACGTCACCGCGTCTATGGCCTTGCGCAGCGAGGTGTGGATGGTGACCAGCACCACACGCAGCTCGTCATTGGCCAGCATCATGCGCACCGGCGGCAGCGGTGCGCCGGGCGCAGCGGCCAGGGCCTGCAGCATTTCGGTGTGGCCCGGGTAGGGCACGCCCGCAGCCGCAAAGGCTTCTTTGTGGATAGGCGCGGTGACGATGGCGCAGGCCTGACCCGCCAGCGCCAGGCGCACGGCGTGTTCAATGCAGCGCGCCGCGGCGGCTCCGTTGCGGCCGTCGATCTGGCCCAAGGGCAGCGTTGCCAAGCTGTTTTGTAACCCGCCCAGCAGCCCCGGCGGCGCAAGCACGGGCAGGCAGCCTGCGGGCACATCGGGCAGGTCGGCGGGCGATGTGATCACGGCCGTCATGGTGGCGCCGGCACGGCGCATCACGGCGGGGTCGCCAATGACCACGGCGTCGTGCAAATCGCCTTGCTCGAAAGCGCGGACGATGATTTCCGGCCCGATGCCGGCCGCGTCGCCCATGGTCAGTACGACCGGTGCCATTGGCGGCGTCATGCGGGGTTGTCCACGTCGATGAACTGGTGCTCCAGGCCCCACAAAGTGGCCAGGTGTGCACCCACTGCAGGTGCGCCGTAGCGTTCGGTGGCGTGGTGGCCACAGGCCAGAAAGGCCACACCCGTTTCACGCGCCAGGTGCGCCTGCGGTTCGGAAATTTCGCCCGTCACAAAGGCATCGGCGCCGGCCGCAATGGCGGCTTCAAAGTAGCCCTGCGCACCACCCGTGCACCAGGCCACACGCTGCAGCATGCGGCCGTCACCGGGCACCACCACCGGGGCGCGGCCAAGGCTCGTTTGTGCACAGGCCGCCAGGCCGGCCAGCGAAAGGTGGGCCGGCCCGATGAAACCCAGTGCCTGGTCGCCAAAACGCGCATCGGCGCGCAAGCCCAGCCGCTGCCCCAGTTGCGCGTTGTTGCCCAACTCGGCATGCGCGTCCAGCGGCAGATGGTAGGCAAAGAGGTTCACCCCCGCTTGCATGAGGCGGCGCACGCGCTCGGCCAGCCAGCCCGTGAGCCGCCCGTCCTGGCCGCGCCAGAACAGCCCGTGGTGCACCAGCAGCGTGTCGGCCCCGGCCGTGATGGCCTGGT
>CAZUKT010000323.1:0-5737 GCA_964620975.1 uncultured Rubrivivax sp.
TCACGGTGACCACCGGTGCGCGCGGCAGTTCATCGGCCGTCTGGGCCGCGCGCTCCTCCTCGGTGAAGGCCTCGGGATCGTCGAGCTTGGCCGCCAGCGCCTTGTGGCCCATCTCCTCGACGACGATCATCGCCGTCTCCTGGTCCAGCTGCTGGTTGATGGTGACCATCTGCCCAAGCTTCATCAGTTGCTTGATGACTTCGGAGGCCTTGACGCTCATCTTGTGCGCCAAATCGGCCACCGAGATGGGCTCGGGCACGTGAACCTCTTGCACCACCGCGTCGGGCTGCTGCGCATAGCCCTGGCCACCACCGTCGCGTTCACCACGGCGGCCACCTGCGCCACCGCGCGGTGCACGCCAACCGGCACGTGAGCCGCTGCTGTCGCCGCGTGTCTTGAGCGCAGCGCGTTTCTTGGCGGCGTCGTCAGCCCAGCTGGAAGACAGCTTCTCGGACTTGACCTGTTTGTTGACACCCGGCTTGGCAGCACCTGCCGCAGCCGTGGTGGCGCCCGGTGCCGCCTTGGGCTTGTGAATGGTGCCCTTGATGGCTTCCTTGGCGGCCGCAGCCGGGTCCACCTTGGGCTCTTCCTTCTTGGCAACCAGCACCTTCTTGGGGCCGGCCATCATGGCGCGTATGGCGGCGGCTTCGGCCTCGGCGGCCTTGCGGCGGCGGGCCAGGTCTTCGGACTTGGCGGCGTCTTCAGCGGCCTTGTCGGCTGCCTTGACCACGCGCAGCACGGGTTTGGCGGGCTCGGCCGGCTTGGCAGCCTCAGCAGCCGCTGCGGCGATCTTGGCCTCGGCCACCTTGGCTTCGGCAGCTTTGCTTTCTGCCGCTTTGGTCTCGGCTGCCTTGGCTTCCGCAGCCTTGGCTTCCTTGCCCTTGGCCGTGGTGGGCTTGGGCTCAGCCGCCGCCGCTGCGGCAGCCGCCTCTGCAGCCGCCTTGGCCGCTGCTTCAGCCGCCGCCGCAGCGGCAGCCGCCTCGGCAGCCGCCCTTGCAGCGGCTTCAGCCGCCGCTGCTTCGGCGGCTTCGCGGGCCGCGCGTTCATGCTCTTCACGCAGCCGGCGCGCTTCAGCCAGCTCGGCTTCTTGCACACGAATGGCTTCGGCCTGCGCGCTGGCTTCTTCTTCGCGGCGTTGCAGGTCCAGGTCCTCGGCGCTCGGGCCGCTGTCGTCAGAGCCCGGTGCAGCGTCGTCACGCTTGACGAACACCCGCTTCTTGCGCACCTCAACCTGGATCGTGCGCGCACGCCCGCTGGCGTCGGCCTGCTTGATCTCGGTGTTGGTCTTGCGCGTGAGCGTGATCTTCTTGCGCTCGGCGCCGGCAACAGTGCCGTGCGATGTGCGCAAGAACTCCAGCAGGCGCTCCTTGTCTGCCTCGGTCATTGCGTCGTCGGGGGACTGCTTGGTCACGCCTGCCGAAAGCAACTGCTCAAGCAGCGCTGTCGTCGGGCGGCCAAGTTGCGCAGCGAACTGGGCGACAGTGGTCACAGCCATGGGTCAGATTTCCTCGGGGTATTTCTAGCGGGCGTCGGGCGGCGTGTGGCTTTGATCAGGTGGTGAACCAGTGTTCACGGGCCTTCATGATCAAAGCCTTGGCGCTCTCGTCGTCGATCGCGGTCATGTCGGTGAGCTCGTCCACAGCCAGGTCGGCCAGGTCGTCGCGGGTGTGAATCCCGCCCACGGCCAGCTTGCTGATCAGTTCGGGCGTCAGGCCTTGCAGGTCGCGCAGATCTTGCGACACCGATTCGACCTTTTCTTCCTTCTCGATTTCCATCGTCAGGAGCGCGTCCTTGGCACGTGTGCGCAGCTCATGCACCGTGTCTTCGTCAAAGGATTCGATCTCCAGCATCTCTTGCAGTGGCACATAGGCCACCTCTTCGAGGCTGGCAAAGCCCTCAGCAATCAAGATGTCGGCCACTTCGGCGTCAACGTCGAGCTTGTCCACAAACAGCGCACGAACCGACTCGCTTTCGTTGGCCTGCTTGGCCTGCGACTCTTCGGCGGTCATGATGTTGATGCGCCAGCCCGTCAGCTCGGAGGCCAGGCGCACGTTCTGGCCACCTCGGCCGATGGCGATGGCGAGGTTTTCCTCATCCACCACCACGTCCATGGCATGGCGTTCTTCATCGACCACGATGCTCTGCACGTTGGCGGGTGCCAGGGCGCCAATGACAAACTGCGCCGGGTCGTCAGACCACAACACGATGTCCACACGCTCACCGGCCAGTTCATTGGTGACGGCGTTGACACGCGAACCACGCACGCCCACGCAGGTGCCGATCGGGTCAACCCGGCGGTCATGGCTGACGACGGCAATCTTGGCTCGGCTGCCAGCATCACGCGCGCAGCTCTTGATCTCCAGCAGGCCTTGTTCGATCTCGGGCACTTCTTGTGCAAAGAGCTCGATCATGAAACCCGGCGCATTGCGTGACAGCATGATCTGCGGACCACGCTGCGTAGGGTCAATGCCTTGCAGGAAAGCCCGCACGCGGTCACCGCTGCGGAGGTTTTCCTTGGGGATCATCTCGCTGCGCTTCAAGCGGCCTTCAACGCGGCCACTTTCGACAATGATGTCGCCCTTGTCCAGCCGCTTGACGGTGCCGACAAAGATCTTCTCGCCACGGGCCAGAAAGTCATTGAGCAGTTGCTCGCGCTCGGCGTCGCGAATCTTCTGCAGGATCACCTGCTTGGCAGCCTGCGCACCGATGCGGCCGATCGGCACGGAGTCCACCGCTTCTTCGATGTAGTCGCCTTCTTCGATGTCGGGGATGCGGTCAAGCGCATCCGAGAGCATCTCTTCGGCATCGGGGTTTTGCAGACCCGCCTCATTGGGCACCACCAGCCAGCGGCGAAAAGTTTCGTAGTTGCCGGTGTCGCGGTCCACCGCCACCCGAATGTCCACTTCACCGCCATGCAGCTTCTTGGTGGCTGAAGCCAGCGCGGCTTCCACGGCGCCAAAGACCACATCCCGCTCGACGGTCTTCTCGCGCGAGATGGCGTCCACAAGCATCAACATTTCGCGATTCATCGATTCCCCTAGCCTCCATCAGTGCCCGGCATGGCGTCGCTCGCCACACCCGCAGGGTTGCTGTCATCGGACGGACTCCGAGACTTGCGACCCTTGAAATCAACCACTGGCACGAGGCGAGCCTCGCGCACTTCTTCAAACCTGAAACCCAGCACTTGCTCGGCCTTGCCTTGCTTGAACAACAAGCTCCAGGCAGGCACCGCTGCGCTGTCCGCCAAGTCGGCTGCAGCGGCATCAGCCGCCGGCTCTGCCCGCGTGAGCACACCCTGCCATGCCTTGCGCCCCTGGAACGGCACCTTCAGGGCGATGCTCACGGCTTGGCCCGAAAAACGTTCGAAGTCAGCCTCTGAACGCAGCGGGCGGTCGAGCCCTGGCGACGACACTTCAAGCCGGGCGTAGTCCATGCCTTCCACTTCCAGCGCGTACTGCAACTGGCGGGTGACTTGTTCGCAATCTTCTACCGTGATGAACTCACCCGGGATGGCGTAGCTACGTTCGGGCAAGCGGTCGATGTAGACACGCAGCAAGCCGCGCTGGGCGCGCTCCACGTCCACCAGGTCAAAACCCAAGCCGCTGACGGTGGCCACAATGGCTTCGCGCCAGCCCAGGCGCGGCCCAGCCGCGACAGTGTCGTGCCTGGGCTCGTTGGCGCTGATACCGGGGCGTGTGGGAGAACCACTTGCCCTGGCGTGCTTGTTTTGAAAACCTTTTTTCAACCCTGATCTGCCTGATCTGACCGCTCAAACCCTGACGCCGGGCGAGCCGCCTGGACCAGACCCGTGTGCAAGGCTGCAGCCCGCGCCATTTGCGCAGCCACGAACCCTGTACCAAAGTCGATCAAGCAAAAAAAATGGGCTGGAAAGATTCAGCCCACGCAGCTTTACCCGGAAAGGCCGGATTATAGCCAGCGCATTTGTCACGCGCAACACGCAGCAGCACATGTCCCAGCAAGGCGGGCACCGGCGCATCGGGCTGCAACGGTGCCGACGCTGCGCCTGCGGTGATCGGCAACGGGCGGCGCGTGCCAGAATTGCCCCCGTTTTCACCAGCGCACGATTCACGGAGATACGTCAATGGGTTTTCTCGCCGGCAAGCGCTTCCTCATTACCGGGGTGCTGTCCAACCGCTCCATCGCCTATGGGGTGGCTCGCGCCTGCCACGCCCAAGGGGCCGAGCTGGCTTTCAGCTATGTGGGTGAACGTTTCAAGGAGCGCGTAGAAGAGTACGCCAGCCACTTTGGCTCGAAACTCGTCTTCGAATGCGACGTCGCCCAAGACGAGCACATCGACCGCGTCTTCAAAGACCTGTCGCAAACCTGGCCGCAGATCGACGGCTTTGTGCATGCCATTGCGTTTGCACCGCGTGACTCGATCGGCGGCAATTTCATGGACGGGCTGTCGCGCGAAAGCTTCCGCATTGCGCATGACATCTCGGCCTACAGCTTCCCTGCCCTTGCCAAGGCCGCCCTGCCCTACCTGGCCCCCAACGCGGCCCTGCTGACCATGTGCTACCTGGGTGCCGTGCGCGCTGTGCCCAACTACAACACCATGGGCCTGGCCAAAGCTTCACTGGAATCCAGCGTGCGCTACCTGGCTGCGGCGCTGGGGCGCAAGGGCATCCGCGTCAACGGCATCAGCGCCGGCCCCATCCGGACGCTGGCCGCAGCGGGTATCAAGGATTTCAGCAAGCTGCTGGGCATTGCCGCCGCCACGGCGCCCATGGGCCGCAATGTGACGATCGACGAAGTCGGCAACGCTGCGGCGTTCTTGTTGTCGGACCTGGCTTCGGGCATCACCGCAGAAATCACCTATGTCGACGGCGGCTTCAGCCAAGCCATGGTGGGTGGCGGCGACGACACCGAGTAGAGGCGCCAGTGGCGCGGCACAGCGTGCCGCGCGCGCCACTTCAGCGCCAGCGGCCTACTCCGCGATGCAGTCCACGTAGTAGCCACGTTCGGCACCAGGTGCATCGTCTTCGACGAGGCCATGCACGTCGGTGTCGAAGCCCGGAAACGCAGCGTTGAACTCACGCGTAAAGCGCAGGTAGTCCACGATCTTCTTGTTGAAGCGCTCGCCCGGAATGAGCAGCGGAATTCCCGGCGGGTAAGGCGTGAGCAAACTGGTGGCGATGCGCCCCTGAAGCTTGTCAATGCCCACGCGCTGCGTCTTGCGGTGCGCAATGTGCGCAAAGGCGTCGCTGGGTTTCATGGCCGGCTGGATGTCTGACAGGTACATCTCGGTCACCAGCCGTGCCACGTCACCCTTGGCATACATCTCGTGGATCTGCTGGCACAGGTCGCGCAAGCCCAGCCGCTCATAACGTGGGTGCGCAGCGCAGAACTCCGGCAGGATGCGCCACAGCGGCGCATTGCGGTCGTAGTCGTCCTTGAACTGCTGCAAAGCCGTCAGCAGCGTGTTCCAGCGGCCCTTGGTGATGCCGATGGTGAACATGATGAAAAACGAATACAGGCCCGTCTTTTCCACCACCACGCCGTGCTCGGCCAGGAACTTGGTAACGATGGCCGCCGGGATGCCGGTCTTGGCGAACTTGCCTGACAAGTCGAGCCCCGGCGTGATGAGCGTGCACTTGATGGGGTCCAACAAGTTAAAGCCGTCGGCGAGCGCGCCAAAGCCGTGCCACTTGTCACCGGCCTTGAGCACCCAGTCGGCGCTCTTGCCAATGCCGTCGGCCACAAGTTTGTCGGGGCC
>CAZUKT010000324.1:0-5732 GCA_964620975.1 uncultured Rubrivivax sp.
GCGCCCGGGCCAGATCCTCTACACCTACCTGCACCTGGCACCTGACCCCGAGCAGACGGCCGCCCTGGTGAAGTCGGGCGCCGTGTGCGTGGCTTACGAGACCATCACCGGCCCGGGCGGCGGCCTGCCTTTGCTGGCACCCATGAGCGAAGTGGCCGGCCGCATGGCCATACAGGCCGGCGCCGCGCACCTTGAAAAGTCCAAGGGTGGCATGGGCATGCTGCTCGGCGCTGTGCCCGGTGTGCCGCCCGCGCATGTGGTGATACTGGGTGCCGGCGTGGTGGGCACCAATGCGCTGCAAATGGCCGTGGGCCTGGGCGCCCGCGTGAGTGTGTTTGACCGCAACATGGACCGCCTGCGCCACCTGGACCTGGTCTTTGGCAACCGCATTGAAACCGTCTACTCCACCACACACGCCATTGAAGAACACACCGCGCTGGCCGATCTGGTGGTGGGCGGTGTGTTGATACCGGGCGCCGCCGCGCCCAAGCTCGTGACCCGCGCCATGGTGTCGCGCATGAAACCCGGCGCTGTGGTGGTGGACGTGGCCATTGACCAGGGTGGGTGCTTTGAGACATCACACGCCACCACACACGCCGATCCCACATTTGTGGTTGACGGTGTCATTCACTACTGCGTGGCCAACATGCCCGGTGCGGTGGCGCGCACGTCCACGCTGGCGCTGAACAACGCCACCATCGGCCACGCGCTGGCGCTGGCTGACCATGGCTGGCAGCATGCCGCTGCGCGCGACCCCTACCTGCGTGCGGGCTTCAACGTGGTGCAGGGCCACGTCACCTGCCAGGCCGTGGCCGAACAACTGGGCTACACCTGGGTTGACACGGCAGGGTTGCTGGCGTGACATTGCACAGGGCGCTCGCACCGGGCCGCAGCGCCGTGCGTTGCGGCCAAAGCCTGGCTCAAGTGCCGGGGCGGGCGTCCGATATGAGTTGCAGCCCTCGCGATTCCTGGCCTTGGCCCCACAGGGCGCAGCCACCTCCCACATCCAGTCTGGCCGTCTGATGCAATCCACTGGCAACCCAAGGCCTGCGCCACTTTGCAGGGCTGCGCCATGACCACCCTTCGGCAGGCCACGGTGTTGGTGGTGGACGACTCGGTAGAGAGCCTGGCCATCCTCAGTGCCTTGCTGAACCCACCGCATCGCGTGCTGGCGGCCACGTCGGGTGAAGCGGGCCTGCGCATCGCCCATGCCAGCCCCCGGCCCGACCTGATCCTGCTGGACGTCATGATGCCTGGCATGGACGGCTACGTTGTGCTTGGCCGCCTGCGCGCCAGCGCTGAAACGGCAGACATCCCCGTGGTGTTTCTTACCGCGCTGGGCAGTGCCGAAGACGAAGGCCGGGGCCTTGAAATGGGCGCCGCCGACTACATCACCAAACCCATTTCACCGGCCGTGCTGCGTGCCCGCGTGCGCGCCCAGCTGGAAGCCAAGCTGGCACGCGACTGGCTGCGCGACCAGAACCACACGCTGGACGCCGAAGTGGCGCGGCGCATGGCTGAAAACGACCTCACCCAGCAAGTCAGCATCCGCGCACTGGCGCACCTGGCCGAAATGCGCGACAACGAAACCGGCAACCACCTCTTGCGCACGCAGGACTACATGCGTGAACTGGCCACACGGCTGCGCCACCACCCGCGTTTTGCCGACCGGCTTGACGACGGCTACATCGAGCTGCTCATCCGCTCGGCGCCACTGCACGACATTGGCAAGGTGGGCATCCCCGACCACATCCTGCTCAAGCCCGGCCGGCTGGACGAGGCCGAGATGGTGGTCATGCGCAGGCACGCCGAACTGGGCAGCCGGGCCATAGAGAGTTCAGAGCGTGACGTGGCCACGCCACTGCCGTTTTTGGCGGTGGCCAAGGACATTGCGCACTGGCACCATGAAAAGTGGGACGGCACCGGCTACCCCGACGGCAAGGCCGGTGAGGACATCCCTTTGCCGGCGCGGCTGATGGCGGTGGCCGACGTGTTTGATGCGCTGGTGTCGCCCCGTGTCTACAAGGCGGCCATGAGCATGGAAACGGCGCACCAGATCATGGCCGAGGGCCGGGGCAAGCACTTTGACCCCGACGTGGCCGACGCCTTTCTGGACGGGTTTGACGCCTTCGCCGCCATTGCCATGCGGCATGCCGACCCCGACACGATAGCGTCAGGCCCGCAAGCCGCCGGGCCATGACAGCAACCGCAGGCTCTGGTGGGCCTGTGCAGCCCCTTAAGCCGCCGCACAAGGCGGTGGCGCGCGTGCGCCCCTGGCGCAGCCTGCAGACCCGCATCACGCTGCTGGTGCTGGCCGCGACGCTGGCGTCCGTGTGGACGCTGACCTTTGTCGGCGCGCAGTTGCTGCACCAGGACGTTGAACAGATCGTCATTGCGCAGCAGCACACCACCGTCACGATCCTGGCTGACGAAGTCAACCAGCAACTGGCTGACCGCAAGCAGGTTCTGCAAGGCCTGGCGAGCCGGCTGGGTGGCATGGGCACAACGCCGCCCGCCGTGGTGCAGGACTTTCTGAGCCAGCGCCCGGCGCTGAGGCAAGGGTTCAACGCGGGTGTCTTTGCCATCAACGCCCAAGGACAAGTGCTGGCAGCCTGGCCCGAAAGCCCGCAGCGCATGGCCATGAGCTATACGGCCTGGATGCCCAGCATGGCGGCCATCAAGCCCGGTGGGGCATTTGTTTCGGCGCCCATGCGCGGCCGTGTATCGGGCCAGCCCACCGTGGCGGTGGGCGCCGTGGTGCACGGTGCCGACGGCAAGTTTGCCGGGGCACTGCTGGGCCTGGTGGACCTGGACCGCCCCAACTTTCTAGACCGCGTGACGCAAGCGCCGAATGGCCGCTCGGGTGCCCACGTGCTTGTGGCGCAGGTTTCGGGCCTGGTGGTCACGGCGTCGGACAAACGCACACCGATGGTTGCCGTATCCGGTGCCTTGGCCGACTTGCTGCGTGACGGCTTCAAGCCCAGCACGGCCGACGGCCTGATGCAAAACAACCCGGACGGCAGTGATGTGTTGCTGGCAGTCAAACCGGTACCCGCTGCGGGATGGCTGCTGGTGTCGGAGCTGCCGGTGCTGCAGGCCTTTGGCGGCGTGCACCGCCTGCAGCGCGACGTGTGGGCCTTGGCTGGCGTGGTGTCGCTGCTGGCGATGGGCTTGTGTGCCTGGATGCTGCGCCGCCAGTTTGCGCCCATGATTGAAGCGGCCCGCATCCTGGCGCTGCCCACGGCCGACGGCCAGCACCTGCAGCCGCTGCCCGTGCGCACCCACGACGAAGTGGGTGACCTGATACAAGGTTTCAACCGCCTGCTCGGTGTGGTGGCGCAGCGCGAAGCCGCCCTGCGCGAAAGTGAATTCCGTTGGAAGTTTGCGCTTGAAGGCGCCGGTGACGGGCTTTGGGACTGGAACATCGAGCAAGGCACGGTGTTCTATTCGGCCAGTTGGAAAGCCATGCTCGGCTACGCCGAAGGCGATCCTGGCGCCAACCTGGACGACTGGTCCACGCGCATCCACCCCGAGGACAGGGCTGCGGTGCTGGCGGCCGTGGACGCGCACCACCAGGGCCGCACAGCCGTGTACAACAGCGAGCACCGCCTGCGCTGCAAGGACGGCAGCTACAAGTGGGTGCTCGACCGCGGCTTGGTCGTGGCCCGCAATGCAAAAGGCCAGGCGCTGCGCATGCTGGGCACACACGCCGACATCTCGGCGCGCAAGCAGGCCGAGCAAGCCCTGCGCACCACCACCGCCAGCCTGCAAGAGGCGCAGCGCATTGCCCAGGTCGGCAACTGGACGCTTGACGTGGCCAGCGGCGCGCTGCAATGGAGCGACGAGATCTTTCGCATCTTCGAAATAGATCCACAGCGCTTTGCCGCCACTTACGAAGCCTTCCTTGCTGCCATTCACCCCGACGATCGGGATGCGGTGCATGGTGCTTACGAGCGGTCGCTGACAGACCGCGAGCCCTACCAGGTGGTGCACCGCCTGTGCCTGCCCGACGGCCGCATCAAGTGGGTTGAAGAGCGCGGCACCACTGAATTTGACGTTGAGGGCCGCGCCCTGGTGTCACACGGCACGGTGCAGGACGTGACGGCGCGCCGCCGGGCCGAGGCCGCGCTGGCACAGTCCCGCGACCTGCTCATGACGGTGATAGACAGCGTGCCAGCGCGTGTGTTCTGGAAAGACCGAGAGCTGCGCTACATGGGCTGCAACACGGCCTTTGCGCAAGATGCCGGCGTGGCCAGCCCGCAGCAGGTGGTGGGCCGCTTCGACACCCAGCTGGGCTGGGCCGAGCAGGCCCAGGCCTACGGCGCCGACGACCGGCAGGTCATGGACTCGGGCGTGCCCAAGATTCAGTACCTGGAGCCGCAGACCACGCCCGACGGCAAGACCATCTGGCTGCGCACGTCCAAGGTGCCGCTCATCAACATCGAGGGCCAAGTTTTTGGCGTGCTGGGCGTGTATGAGGACTTTACCGAGCGCAAGTCCGCTGACGACATGCTGCGCAAGTTGTCGCTGGCGGTGGAGCAAAGCTCAGAAAGCATAGTCATCACCAACCTTGCCGGTGACATTGACTATGTGAACCAGGCCTTTGAGCAATCCGCCGGCTTCAGCCGCGAAGAAGCCTTGGGCCGCAACCCGCGTTTGCTGCAGTCAGGCCAGACCCCGGCTGAAACCTACACCGACATGTGGGCCACGCTGGTGCAGGGCGACACCTGGCAAGGTGAGTTTGCCAACCTCAGCAAGGGCGGGCGGCTGTACCTGGAGCAGGCCACGATACGGCCGCTGCGCCAAAGCGACGGCAGCGTCACCGGCTACGTGGCCGTCAAGAAAGACATCACCGAGCAGCGGCGCAACGTCGAAGAGTTGAAGCGCTACCGCGACCACCTTGAAGACCTGGTGGCCCAGCGCACGGCCGACCTGGCCTTGTCCAAGAAACAGGCCGACGACATTTCGCACTACGCACGCAGCCTTTTTGAAGCCAGCCTGGACCCGCTGATCACCATCAACGTGGTTGGTGAAGTCACCGACGCCAACGCCGCCGCCGAGGGCGCCACCGGGCTGAGCCGCGAGCAGCTCGTGGGATACGACTTTGCCCAGCTGTTTACCGAACCCGAGCGGGCGCGCGACGGCTACCAGCGCGCCTTTTTGCATGGCTTTGTCACCGATGTGCCCCTGGCGCTGCAGCACGTGACGGGCGAAGTCACCGAGGTGCTCTACAACGCCAGCACCTACCGCGACGCCGACGGCCAGGTGGCCGGCGTGCTGGCTGCGGCGCGTGACATCACCGAGCGCAACCGCGTGGCCACCGAGCTTGAAAAAGCGCGCGATGCGGCGGCCCTGGCCAACCGCGCCAAGAGCACCTTCCTGGCCAACATGAGCCATGAGATACGCACCCCCATGAACGCCATCATGGGCCTGACTCACTTGCTGGGCCGTTCGGGTGCCAGCCCGGCGCAGCTGGACATGCTGGGCAAGATAGACAGCGCCGGGCGCCACCTGCTGGCCATCATCAACGACATCCTGGACCTGGCCAAGATCGAGGCCGGCCGCGTGGACCTGGAAAGCAGCAACTTCCACTTGTCGCAAGTGCTGGACACCGTGGCGTCCATCGTGCGCGAGGCCGCGCAGGACAAGGGCCTGCAAGTCACGGTGGACGCCGGTGCAGTGCCGTTGTGGCTGCGCGGCGACCCGATGCGGCTGCGCCAGGCCTTGCTCAA
>CAZUKT010000325.1:0-5718 GCA_964620975.1 uncultured Rubrivivax sp.
CCGGGGCCTCGCTGGTGTTCGTCAAGGTGTTCGACGACCTGGGCACGCCGCTGGTCATGGGGCAGACCAACCTGCTGGCGCCGCAGGCCTACCTGCGCATCACCCAGGTGGGGCTGGAAGACCCGCTGGGTTACGTCATCAGCGTCATCATGATTGCCTTTTCCATCGCCGCCATGGCGTTGAGTGCGCGCGCGCTGAAAGGCCGCGACTACAGCACGCTGCAAAAAGGCGGCGGCAGCATCCAGCGCCGCAAGCTGGGCACGGGCGGCTCGGTGGCGGCCTATGCGTGGATAGGCTTCATATTGCTGCTCACGCTGTCACCCCACATCGGCGTGCTGCTGCTGAGTTTTGCCCAGGTCTGGAGCTACAGCCCGCTGCCCGACGCCTACACACTGGCGCACTACGCCACCGTGTTTTCCGACAGCAGCGGCATGATCAAGAACACACTGCTGTACTGCGGCCTGGCGGCCACGCTGGACGTGGTGCTGGGGGTGACCATTGCCTACCTGATCCTGCGCACACAGTTGCCCGCGCGGCAGTGGCTGGACTGGATCGCCACCGCGTCGCTGGCCGTGCCGGGCATCGTGCTGGCCATTGGCTACATGCGCCTCTTCAAAGGCATGACCGTGCCGGGCACCGACGTGCTGCTGACCAGCACCTGGGTGATGATCATGCTGGCCTATGCCGTGCGGCGCCTGCCTTATGCGCTGCGCTCTTGTGTGGCCGCGCTGCAGCAGGTGCACGTGAGCCTGGAAGAAGCGGCCGAGAGCCTGGGCGCCACCAAGATGCGCACCATCCGGCGGGTGCTGGTGCCACTGATGGCCGGCGGCATTTTGGCCGGCTTCGTCACCAGTTTCATCACAGCGGCCGTGGAGCTGTCGGCCACCATCTTGCTGGTGTCGGCCGACTCACAAGCCCCCATGAGCTACGGCATCTACCTCTACATGCAAAGCGTGGCCGGGCGCGGGCCGGGCGCCGCGCTGGGTGTGCTGGCCATCATCGTGGTGGCCATTGGCACCGGGCTGTCGCACATCGTTGTTGAACGCACAGGCAGCCGCTTTGCGGTGCGGCCACTGGACGAGGCCCTGCCGCCCTTGGCCATCTCACCCACGCCCGCTGCGCCCGCCATGCCCGCAACGCCCGGAGAACAACGATGAAAAAAGTCAGCGTGCAATGCCACAACGTGCGCCTGGCCTACGGCAAGACCGAGGTGCTGAAAGACGTCAACCTGGACATCGAGCCCGGGGAATTCTTTGCGCTGCTGGGCCCGTCGGGCAGTGGCAAGAGCACGCTGTTGCGGCTGATTGCCGGCTTCAACCGCCACCAGCACGGCCAGGTGCTGGTGGACGGGCAGGACATGAGCGCGCTGCCGCCCTGGCAGCGCAACATCGGCATGGTGTTTCAAAACTATGCGCTGTGGCCGCACATGAGCGTGTGGGACAACGTGGCCTTTGGCCTGGTGGAACGCAAGGTCGACAAGGCCACGCTCAAGACCAAGGTGGGCGCGGCGCTGGAACTGGTGGGCTTGGGCAGCTACGCCCAGCGCCGGCCCAACCAGCTCAGCGGTGGCCAGCAGCAACGTGTGGCGCTGGCCCGCACCATCGTCATTGAACCGCAGGTGCTGCTGCTGGACGAACCGCTGAGCAACCTGGACAAGACCTTGCGTGTGCAGATGCGGCAAGAGCTGCTGGCCATGCAGCGCCGCCTGGGCCTGACCACCATCTTCGTCACCCACGACCAGGAAGAAGCCATGACCACGGCCGACCGCATGGCCGTGCTGGACAAGGGAGTGGTGCAGCAAGTGGGCGCCCCGGCCACGCTGTACGACTACCCCACCAACACCTTTGTGGCCGGCTTTGTGGGCACCATGAACCTGTTGCCCGGCACGGTGCGCAGCCGCCAGGGCGGCCGCATGACGCTGGACGTGCAGGGCGTGGGCGAGCTGCACTTCCCCACGCCGGCCGAGGCGCCGGCGGGTGACCGCTTGATGGTCAGCTTCCGCCCGCATTCACTGCGCGTGGACGTGGCCGATGCCGTGCGCGACGCGCGTTATGTGTGGATGCCCGGCACCGTGGAGGCCAGCGAATTCCTGGGTGAATTCACACGCTACCGCGTGCGCGTGGGCGCCCACAGCCTGGCCGTGGACCACCCCCACCACATGGGCCTGAGCAAGTTCCCGGTGGGCGGCAGCGTGAGCCTGGGGCTGGAGCCTTCGCAGGTGCGCATGTTTGCGGGCTGACGGCCCACGGCACAGGCACGGCGATGGAGATCTACCAGGTGCGCGCGTTTGTGACGGTGGCCCGCCTGGGCCACGTCACCAAGGCGGCCGACGCGCTGTGTGTCACGCAACCGGCCGTCACGGCGCAGATCAAGGGGCTGGAAAGCAGCCTGGGCGTGGCCCTGTTTGACCGCAGCGGCGGCCGCATGGCGCTGACACGCGCCGGCGAGATGCTGCTGCCGCAGGCCGAAGCGCTGCTGGCCGCCGGCCACGACCTGCTGGGCGCCGCACGCCGCATGCAGGGCGAGCTGACCGGCCGCATCGAGCTGGGCATGCCCGGCGAGCCGGCTGAATTCCTGCGGCTGGGCGCGCTGGCCGCCGGTGTGCAGCGTGACCTGCCGCTGGTGGAACTGTCCACCCGCGCCGGCCCGGTGGGCACGCTGCTGGACCAGGTGCGCGGCGGCGCGCTGACGGCGGCGTTGTCCATCAGCGTCAACCCCCCGCGTGACCTGCAGTGGCAGGCCCTGCGATCCGTGTGTTACCGCGTGGCCGTGCCGCAGCGCCTGGCGCCCGACATGCAGCGCGGCGGCTGGCGCGTGCTGGCCGGCCTGCCCTGGGTGGACGGCGACGTGGATTCCCACGTGCACCAGATGCTGCGCACGCTGTTTGAACAGCAGGGCCTGGCGCCCAACGTGGTGCTGCGCAGCCAGGACACCAGCAGCCTGGACGTGCTGGTGCGCGGTGGCAACGCCTGCGCGCTGCTGCGCGAAGAAGTGGCACTGCCCGGTGTGGAGCGGGGCGACTGGATGGTGTGGGGCCATGCACGGGTGGACGCACAGCTCTACTTCAGCACGGCGGCCGACCGCGCCAGCGACCCGCTGGTGGTGGCGCTGAGCGCGGTGGTGCTGACGGCCTGGCGATGACCGGCGCGGTACCGGCCGGACGGCGTCAACGGGCGGCCCGCACAGGTCTAGACTTGCCCCTCATGCCCGCCCTTGCCGGACTCGCCCAACCCGCCGAACTTGTCATGAACACGCCATGAGCCACGTCTTCCACCGTCACCTGCGCCAGAGCTACCCCGTGGCCGTGGACGGTGACGGGCCCTACCTCATTGACGCCACCGGCAAGCGCTACCTTGACGGCAGCGGTGGCGCTGCCGTGTCCTGCCTGGGCCACAAGCACCCGGCCATCACGCAGGCCATCACGCAGCAACTGGGCCGGCTTGAATACGCCCACACCTCGTTTTTCACCAGCGAGCCCGCCGAAGCGCTGGCCGACGACCTGGTGGCGCACGCGCCGGCTGGGCTGAGCCATGTGTACTTTGTCAGCGGTGGCAGCGAGGCCGTGGAAGCGGCGCTGAAGATGGCCGTGCAATACCACGCCGAGTGTGGCCGCCCGCACAAGAACCGCATCATTGCGCGCTGGCAGAGTTACCACGGCAACACGCTGGGTGCGCTTTCTGCCGGTGGCAACCGCTGGCGGCGGGCGCAGTTTCCTTCGCTGCTGCTGGAGCAGATCACGCACATCGGCGAGTGTTATGAATACCGCGGCCGCCGCGCCGACGAAACCACACACGCCTACGGCCAGCGCATGGCGGGTGAACTGGAAGCGCAGATTGAGGCCCTGGGCGCCGACAACGTGGCCGCCTTCATTGCCGAGCCCGTGGTGGGCGCCACGCTGGGTGCCGTGCCCGCCGTGCCCGGCTACCTGCAGCGGGTGCGTCAGATTTGCAGCCAGCACGGCGTGCTGCTGATCCTGGACGAAGTGATGTGCGGCATGGGCCGCACCGGCACCCTGCACGCCTGTGAACAAGACGGCGTGGTGCCCGACCTGCTGGTGGTGGCCAAGGGCCTGGGCGCGGGTTACCAGCCCATAGGCGCGGTGCTGGTGCAGCAGGCGGTGGTGGACGCCATTCGCGCCGGCAGCGGCTTCTTTCAGCACGGCCACACCTACCTGGGCCACCCGGTGGCCTGCGCCGCCGCACTGGCCGTGCAAAAAGAGATACGCCCGCTGCTGCCACAGGTGCGCAGCCACGGCCAGCACCTGGCCGCTTTGCTGCACGAGCGGCTGGGTGCACACCCGCATGTGGGCGACATCCGCGGCCGTGGCCTCTTCTTGGGGCTTGAACTGGTGGCCAACCGCAGCACCAAAGCCGCCCTGCCGCCAGAACAACGTGTGCACGCAAAGATCAAGGCCGAGGCCTTCGACAGGGGCCTGCTGTGTTACCCCATGGGCGGCACGTTGGACGGGCGGCAGGGCGACCACGTATTGCTGGCCCCGCCCTTCACCTGCACCATTGCCCACCTGGAAGAATTGGTGGACAAGCTGGCACAAGCCGTGCATGCCGTGTTGCCCACGTGAACCTGCCCACCTGAACCTGCCCACCCCCTGAACCGGAGCCTGACCACCATGCGTTTGAAGCTTTCCCTGGCCGCCTGTGCGGCCATGTTGGCCACCACCCTGGCCACCCCCACTGTTTTTGCACAGCAAAAATTCATGACCATCGGCACCGGCGGTGTCACGGGCGTGTACTACGCCGCCGGTGGCGCCATTTGCCGCCTGGTCAACAAGGACCGCGCCAAACACGGCATCCGCTGCTCGGTTGAAAGCACCGGCGGCTCGGTCTTCAACGTCAACACCATCAAGGCCGGTGAGCTGGACCTGGGTTTTGCCCAGAGCGACGTTCAATACAACGCCACCAAGGGCCTGGGCCCCTTCAAGGACGCCCCGGTGTCCGACTTGCGCGCGGTGTTTTCGGTGCACCCCGAGCCCTTCACCGTGTTGGCCCGCAAAGATGCCGGTGTCAAGACCTTTGCCGACTTCAAGGGCAAGCGTTTCAACGTGGGCAACCCCGGCTCGGGCACTCGCTCTTCCATGGAAGAACTGCTGGTGGCCATGGGCTGGAAGCTGGGCGACTTTTCGCTCGCCTCCGAGCTCAAGGCCGACGAACACGGCCCGGCGCTGTGTGACGGCAAGGTCGACGGTTTCTTCTACGCCGTGGGCCACCCCAGCGCCAACATCCAGGACCCCACCACCTCGTGCGGCGCGCAACTGGTGGCGCTCAGTGGCCCGGCCGTGGACAAGCTGGTGGCCGACAAGCCCTACTACGCCAAGGCCACCATCCCCGGTGGCCTGTACCCCAACAACCCCAACCCCACCGCCACCTACGGCGTGGCGGCCACCGTGGTGGCCAGCGCCAAGACACCGCCCGACATGGTCTACCAGGTGGTGAAGTCGGTGTTCGACAACTTTGAAGAGTTCAAGAAGCTGCACCCCGCGCTGGCCTACCTGACACCCGAAGCCATGGCCCGCAACGGCCTGTCGGCGCCGCTGCACGAAGGTGCGGCGCGTTTCGCGTTCGGTCTCGAGAGCGCGGGTGCGCTGTTCCGCCTGGGCCACCTCCTGTTCCAGAAGTGGCTGCCGGATACGCGCGACCGCCATGCCGGGGGCCACGCGGTCGCCCACCTCGCGTACCTCGGCCTCCATGCGCTCCAGCACCG
>CAZUKT010000326.1:0-5717 GCA_964620975.1 uncultured Rubrivivax sp.
TGTCTCGAAGAGGATCCAGACCAGCCAGAACACACCAAACACCATGGCCGACAGTGCGAGCGCCAGCGCCACGGCATTGGTGGCCTTGCGGCGGCGGTACAGCGCCAGTCGCTTGCCTTGCAGCGTGCCCGAAGTACTCATGTACGGCTCCCTTCACACCTGCGCAGCCGCGACAGAAGCAGCTTGGACAACGCCAGCACCACGAAGGTGATGAAGAAAAGGATGAGGCCCAGGTAGATCAGTGCCGCCTGGTGCAGGCCTTCACCGGCTTCGGCAAATTCGTTGGCCAGCGCCGAAGTGATGCTGTTGGCCGCCTGAAACAGCGACAACGAATCCAACTGGTTGAAGTTGCCGATGACAAAAGTCACCGCCATGGTTTCGCCCAGCGCGCGGCCCAGCCCCAGCATGATGGCGCCCACGACACCGGTCTTGGTGTAAGGCAGTACCACGCGGTAAACCACTTCCCAGGTCGTGGAACCCAGTCCGTAGGCCGACTCCTTGAGCATGGGCGGCGTGGTCTCGAACACATCGCGCATCACGGCTGCGATGTAAGGTATGACCATGATGGCCAGAATGATGCCGGCCGAAAGGATGCCGATGCCCACGGGAGGGCCGGACACCAAAGCACCCAAGACGGGAACGCCGTCAAACGCCGCTTGCAAAGGCTGCTGCACGTAGGTGGCCAGGATGGGGCCAAAGACAAGCAGGCCCCACATTCCATAGACAATGGACGGCACTGCCGCCAGCAATTCAATGGCCACACCCATGGGGCGCTTGAGCCAGCCCGGTGAAAGTTCAGTCAGAAACACCGCAATGCCAAAGCTCACCGGCACCGCGATCAGCAGCGCGATGATCGATGTCATCAGGGTGCCGTAGATCATCACCAGGCCGCCAAACTTTAGCTGCACCGGGTCCCACTCGGTGGACACGAAAAAGCCCAGGCCAAATTCCTGAATCGCCGGCAGCGCGCCAATGAACAGGGACACGATGATGCCGGCCAGCAGCAACAAGGTCGCCAGCGCTGCCGCGTGGGCCAGCAAGGAAAACGCGCTGTCCGCCCAGGGCAGAACTCTGCGGCGCCCTTGAGGCGCACCGGGAGGAGAGGTTTGCGCCATCGGGCTGTGGCCTTGGTAGGGACGGGCGGGCAGTGTAGCGGCCACGGGGCCTCCGCTTCAGGGGGTCAGCAGGGGGAAAGCAGACCGGGCCGCGCAGGTGGCCCGGTCAGCCCGGATCACTTGAACGCAATGGCCTTGCCCGAAGCGTCCTTGATCTGATCGGCCCACTGCTTGCGCACCAGGTCCTTCACCGAAGCGGGCAACGGCACGTAGTCCAGGTCATCGGCCATCTTGTCGCCGCTGTTGAAGGCCCAGTCGAAGAACTTCAGCGCGTTGCTGGCGTTGACCGGCTTGTCCTGCGACTTGTACATGAGGATGTAGGTCGGGTTGGTCAGCGGCCAGGAATCCTTGCCGGGTTGTTCGGTGGTGATCTGGTAGAAAGTCTTGTTCCAGTCAGCACCGGCCGCCGCAGCCTTGAAGGCGGCGTCGCTGGGGGGCACGAACAGGCCGTCCTTGTTCTTCATCAGCGTGTACGTCATCTTGTTCTGCTTGACGTAGGCGTATTCGACGTAGCCGATGGAATTGGGCAGGCGCTGCACAAAGGCGGCCACCCCTTCGTTACCCTTGCCGCCGGCACCCACGGGCCAGTTCACGGCAGTGCCTTCACCGACCTTGCTCTTCCACTCGGCGTTCACCTTGGACAGGTAATTGGTGAAGATGAATGTCGTGCCCGAGCCGTCAGCGCGGCGCACCGGCGCGATGGCCGCGTCGGGCAGCGGCACGCCGGGGTTCAGTGCCACCAGCGCGGCGTCGTTCCACTTGGTGATCTTGCCGAGGTAGATGTCACCCAGCACCTGGCCGGTCAGCCGGATCTGGCCGGGCTGTATGCCCTTGATGTTGACCACGGGCACCACACCGCCAATGACGGTGGGAAACTGCACCATGCCATCCTTGGCCAGGTCCTCGTCCTTCAGCGGCATGTCGGAAGCACCGAAATCAACCGTCTTGGACTTGATCTGCTTGATGCCAGCACCCGAACCCACCGACTGGTAATTGATGCGGGCACCGGTGGCCTTGTGGTACGCGTCAGCCCACTTGGCGTAAATCGGCGCAGGGAAAGTGGCGCCGGCTCCGGTCACGTCCTGGGCCCACACGGCCCCCGAAAAGATGGTGGTGGTGGCAGCGAGAACAGCGGTACGGAACATGGTCATGGCATCAGCCTTTGGGTCTCTGGTTGGCGATGTGAAGAACTTTAGGCGCAGCATGTGACATCAACGTGACACCAAGTCCGCGCCGGCAGCCGATGTCACAAAGCGGCGTCAACGTCACAAATTGGTCATCGAGCTTGTCTAGCCTTCGTATCCGTTGTCATCAACCTCACAGAGCTCAACCTATGTACCACCCCCGCAGAACCCTGTTGTCCGGCTACGCTGCCATCGCCATTTGCGCGCTCGCCCTGGTTACTGGCTGCGCCACAACACCAGCACCCACCCCGCTGGCCAGTACCGTGGCAGCCACACCCCAACTGCAAACGCTGAGCAAGTTGCTGGCCGATGCGGGGCTGACCGACACACTGAACGGCACAGGGCCATTCACCCTGATGGCACCCAGCGACGAGGCGTTCAAGGCCGTGCCGGCCAAGACCCTGGCTGAACTGGCCGCCGACAAGAACCTGCTCAAGTCAGTGCTGAGCTTTCACGTTCTGCCCAGCAAGCTGATGGCTGCCGATGTGAAAAACGGCAATCTGAAGTCGGTGCAGGGCGCAAACCTGGCGCTCGCGCGGGCTGGCAGCTTTGTGACCGTGGAAGACGCCGTTGTCACACAAGCCGATGTGTCCGCCAGCAACGGCGTGGTGCACATCATTGACAAAGTGCTGATGCCGCCCAAGCGCTGAAGACAGTTCCGGCCTGCTGCCAGGGGGGCATGCCAGGAAGAAATGCGGCCCCTGGGACAGGGGCCGCTTTGGCTTGCCCGCCTGTCAGGGCCGGCCGCAGCGCGTCAGCCGGCGGCGGCTGCAGCTGCCATGCGCTCGGCACAGCGTTTGCCAACAGCGCCGTCACGCGCCTCCACCATCACCCGCAGCACGGGCTCGGTGCCCGAAGCGCGGATCAACACACGGCCAGCGTCACCCAGTTCGCGCTCGGACAACTCGCGGGCGTCGGTGAGCGCGGCATTGGTCTTCCAGTCGCTGCCGTCGCGCAGGCGGACATTGATCATGGTCTGCGGGTACAGCGTCACGCCTTCAAGCAAGGCGTCCAGTGTGCGGCCGCTGCGGCGCACGGCCTGCAGTATCTGCAGTGCGCTGACGATGCCGTCACCGGTGGTGTGGCGGTCCAGCGCCAGCAGGTGGCCTGAACTTTCGCCACCCAGTTGCCAGCCCCTGGCGGCCAGTTCTTCCAGTACATAGCGGTCGCCCACCTTGGCGCGCACCATCTTCACACCCATGCGGGCCAGGGCTTGCTCCACGGCCATGTTGGTCATCAGCGCGCCCACCACACCGGGCCCGGCGTGGTTGATGGACAAGCGGTCGGCGGCCATCACGTAAAGCAGTTCGTCACCGTTGTACAAGCGGCCCTGGGCGTCCACCACTTGCAGGCGGTCGGCGTCGCCGTCCAGCGCGATGCCATAGTCCGCACGGTGCTCGGCCACGGCGGCCACCAGGGCCGGGGGCGCAGTGGCACCCACACCTTGGTTGATATTCAGGCCATCAGGGCTGCAGCCGATGGTGACCACAGCCGCACCCAACTCGTGGAACACATCGGGCGCCACGTGGTAGGCCGCACCGTGCGCGGCGTCGATGACGATCTTCAACCCTCGCAACGACATGCTGTGCGGCACCGTGCTCTTGCAAAATTCTATGTAGCGGCCCCGTGCGTCTTCAAGCCGGCGGGCCTTGCCGAGTGACGCGGAATCCACCCATTTGGGCGCCAGTTGCAGCACGGCTTCCACATCGCGCTCCCATTCGTCGGGCAGTTTCTCGCCACGGGCCGAAAAGAACTTGACGCCATTGTCGGCAAACGGGTTGTGCGATGCGCTGATCACCACACCCAGATCCAGCCGCAGCGCGCGCGTCAGGTAGGCCACACCGGGCGTAGGCAAAGGGCCACTGAGCAGCACGTCCACCCCAGCGGATGCAAAGCCTGCTTCCAGCGACGATTCAAGCATGTAGCCCGAGATGCGCGTGTCCTTGCCGATCAGCACCGTGGGCCTGGCGCTGTGGCGCCGCAAGACCTGGCCCACGGCGTGGCCCAGGCGCAGCATGAAGTCAGGCGTGATGGGCTCCTGGCCCACAGTGCCACGGATGCCGTCGGTGCCGAAATACGTTCTGGTCATGTCTTGATCCTCCCCCAAGATTTTGTGTGCGGCAACCGGAATTGTTCAGACCCGGCGCCACGGCTTGTGCGCAATTGTGCGTGCCCTATGCAGCCGTCGAGTCGCCCAGGCAACCGCGCTCTGCGGCCTGCCAGACCTTTATCGCATCCACAGTGGCCGCCACGTCATGCACCCTGACGATGGCAGCACCGCGCTGCACGGCCAATAGGGCCGCCACCGCGCTGGCCACCAGGCGGCCGCCCACAGGCCGGCCCGTGATGCAGCCCAGCGTGCCCTTGCGCGACCAACCCACCAGAAGTGGCTGGCCCAGGCTCAGCAGTTCAGCCTGCCGTGCCATCAGGGCCAGGTTGTGGTCGGCGGTCTTGGCAAAACCGATGCCGGGGTCGAGCACGATGCGGTCGCTGGCCACGCCCGCAGCACGCACCACCGCAGCACGTTCAGCCAGCGCAACGCGCACCTCGGCCACCACATCGCCGTACACAGCCTCGGCCTGCATGTGTGTGGGCTCGCCCCTCATGTGCATCAGGCACACGCCCGCTTTGGGCACTGCAGCCACACAAGCCAGTGCGCCAGGGCGCTGCAAAGCGCGCACGTCGTTGATGATGTCCACACCCAGCGCCAGAGCCTCTCGAATCACCAGCGGTTCGCTGGTGTCCACGCTCACGGGCACCCCCAGGCGCAAGGCTTCGCGCAGCACAGGCAACACGCGGATCAGCTCATGCGCGGCGCCCAGGGCGTCGGCGCCGGGGCGGGTGGACTCGCCGCCGATGTCAAGCATGTCCGCGCCCTCGGACAGCAGGCGTTCACAGTGTGCAATGGCGGCCCGTGTGTCGGCGTGCTGACCCCCGTCAAAGAAGGAATCGGGCGTGACATTGACGATGCCCATCACCCTGGGCAGCGACAGATCAATGCGAAAGCGCGTGGTTTGCCAGTGCATGTGGGCCCCAAAAAGGCGAACGGGGCCGCAGCCCCGCTCTTGCAATGTCAGGCGAAGGCTCAGGCCGCAGCCGGTGCGCTGTCGGGGTTGACAGGGGGTGTGGGGCCACTGCCCGACCTGTTGACCGACGGCGTCCAGTCCTTGGGCGCACGCGGGGGCTTGCCTCCCATGATGTCGTCGATCTGCTCGGCGTCAATGGTTTCCCATTCCAGCAGCGCAGTGGCCATGGCGTGCATCTTGTCCTTGTTCAGCTCGATCAACTGGCGGGCAATGGTGTACTGCTCGTCAATGATGCGGCGGATCACGGCGTCGACCTTGCGCATGGTCTCTTCAGACATGGTGGTGGTCTTGGTGACCGAACGGCCAAGGAAAACTTCGCCTTCGTTTTCGGC
>CAZUKT010000327.1:0-239 GCA_964620975.1 uncultured Rubrivivax sp.
AGACCTTCTACCCCAGCCCGATGGCCACGGCCACGGCCATGTACCACTCGGCGTTGAACCCGCTCAAGGGCATCAGCCGCGATGGCAACCGGGCTGAGAAGGTGGATGTGGTGCGTGGTGAAAAACGCCGCCGCCTGCACAAGGCCTTCTTGCGTTGGCACGACGCCAACAACTGGCCGCTGCTGCGTGAGGCGCTCAAGTCCATGGGCCGGGCCGACCTCATCGGCAACGGCAAGCAC
>CAZUKT010000327.1:249-5713 GCA_964620975.1 uncultured Rubrivivax sp.
AACAGCACCGCGCCTGCCGCCCGCACTGCCGCGGTGCCTGGCCGTGTGCTGACGCAGCACACCGGGCTGCCGCCACGCGGCGTGGCCCCGGCAAGCCCTGTCACGCGTCGAAAAGCGCCTGCCAAGCCGCGCTGAGACACCCCTGGTTCAGGGGTGGTGTCGGGCCTGCCCGCTGCCAGATTCCAAGCTGCCGTGCTAGCGTCCCGTCATCGAGAATCTCTCTACGGGGAAGTTATGCAAAGTACGTCCATTCGCCGCGTTTTCGCGCTTGCCAGCCTGGCCGTTGCGGCCGTTTCCTTGCCCGTGCAGGCCCTGGCCTTCAGCGGCGTCGTCATCTTCGGTGACAGCCTTTCAGACAGTGGCAACAACTCCCTGGCGCTGACGGGTGGTATGACGGGTTCGCCGCAGGTTGTGGCCAACGACGGCTATGTGCCCAGCCTGCCGTATTCACCTTCAGGCACCTACAGCAACGGGCCTGTCTGGGCCTCGTCGTTTGCGGCCCAACTGGGTGTGCCGATGTCGGCACTGCCCAGCTTGACCGGCGTGGGCACCAACTTTGCCTTTGGCGGCGCCAAGACCAGCGTCAACGGCCCACCCAACCAAGGCGGTTTCCCCTTCAGCCTGAGCACCCAGGTGGGCATGGCGATTGGTGGCATGGGCGGCCAACTGCCCAACAGCGCCCTGTATGTGGTGGCCGGCGGTGGCAACGACGCACGCGCGGCACTGGAGGCTTTGGGTGCCAACCCCAGCTTTGCGCAGGTCGTGGCTGGCATTTCCCAGGTGTCGGCGGCTTTTGCCATTGACGTCGGCAACATCGTCGACACGCTGCAGGCCGCCGGAGCACAGAACATCGTGGTCTGGAATGCGCCCAACCTGGGCGCTGCACCAGCGGTGCGCGCCCAAGGTGCCGGCGCTGCGGGCCTGGCCACCTTGATGACGGCCAGCATGAATTCGGCGCTGGACTACCGGCTCAGCACCGAAACCGGTGTCACCACCTTTGACCTGTTCGGCATGGTCAGCAGCATCGCTGCCAACCCCGGCGCATATGGTTTGGACAACGTTACCAACGCCTGTGGTGCTTTGGTCAACAACTGCAACCCCGCCACGGCCTTGTTCTGGGACGGCATTCATCCCACAGCGGCCGCGCATCTGATCCTGGCCAACGCCATGGTTGCCGCCGTGGTGCCCGAGCCGGGCGTGGTGTGGCTGATGATGGCCGGTTTGGTGGGCATGGGCGCAGTGTTGCGCCGCCGGCAGGCCTGATACCCGTAGGGGCGGTCTCCGCCACCAAGAAGAAGGCGCCGTCAGGCGCCTTCTTCGTTCAGGGCCTGCACCAGTGTGTCCAGATCTTGTGCCGTGTTGTAGGCCTGCACCGACACCCGCACGCAACAGCGCTTGCCGTGCTGCGTGACCGGCACCTCGATGCGGTGGTGCCCAAACAAGCGTTGGCGCAGCACTTCGGGCTCGGTGCAACGCACCGGCATGGCCGCCATCTGGCCCAGTGACGCGTCAGGTGCCAGCGCCTGCAAGCCGTTGTTTGCGAGCACCCGCCGCTGGGTGTGGCAAGCCAGTTCGTGGCAGCGCTGCCGCCAGGCGCCACCGTCGTGCCGCCGCCAAAAGTCTATGGCCGCTGGCACCGCAAGGTAGGCCGCAATGTCGCGTGTGCCCTGCCACTGCAGGCGCCGTTCCAGCGTGGTGTGGCCGGTGTAGCCGTCAAAGCCGGTGTGGCCGGCAGTGTCCGCCAGGTAACCCCAGCTCACCACGGTGGCATCGATGAGCGCTTGCAGTTCAGGCCGCACCTGCAAGAAAGCCGAGCCCTTGGGCGCACACAGCCACTTGTGGCAATTGCCAGTGTAGAAATCGGCCCCGGTGGCCGCCAGGTCCAGCGTGATGTGGCCGGGCGCGTGCGCGCCGTCGATGAGCGTCAGGACGCCACGCTCGCGGGCCTGTGCACACAGTTCAGCCACCGGAAAGATCAATGCCGTGGTGGACGTGATGTGGCTGGCAAAGATGAGTCGCGTGCGCGGTGTCACGGCCGCCATCACGCGGCTGGCAAATGTGGCGGCGTCCAGCGGCAACGGGATCTCGACCTTGCGATAGTGGGCGCCCACCTTGTCGCACACAAAACGCCAGGTGGCGTCACAGGCACCATATTCGTGGTCGGTGCTCAGCACCTCGTCACCCGGCTGCAGCACCAAGGAGCGCGCCACGATGTTGGTGCCCGTGGTGGCGTTGGGCACAAACACAAGGTCTTGGGCCCGGGTGTTCAAGTACGTGGCCAGCGCCGTGCGGGCGTCAAACAGCAAGCCCGCAGAGCGGCGGCCCAAGAATTCCACCGGGTTGCGTTCCAGTTCAAGCTGCCAATGCTGGAACTGTGCAAACACTTCTTTGGGGCAGGCACCAAAGGATCCGTGGTTGAGAAACACCACCGTCGGGTCAAGCAGAAAAGCGTCGCGCATCATCGGCGCGATCTTCGCATCCCGTAGGGCCTGGCTGTGCGGCCCGGCCGCGCCCAGGGCGCTGGCAGCGCTCAGAGTGTGAGAGTTAATCCGGCGTGCCCGAGCGGGCATGATGGATTGACTCTCACACTCTCAGACCGCGTCCAGCACTTCCTGCATCGGGGTGCGCCAGTCGGCCAGGTCGTCATGGCTGATCTGCAACCACGCCAACGCACTGCTGCCGTGCTGCAACCAGTCCACATCGGCGGCCAGGCCGTCGCGGTCGCGGATCACGTGGTCGGCCACCAGGCCGGCGGCCACCAGGGTGTGGATCTCGGCTTCGGTGTCGGCCGAACCCAAACTGGCCAGGTCATGGTGCAGCCGAATGGCCGCCACCACCGACTCGGGCAAGTGCCAGGCTCGAGCCACCAGTGCGCCCACCACGGCGTGATCGGTGCGGTGGTTGGCGTTTTCAGTGGCCACAAAGGGACGGTCAATGCGGGCGCGGGCCTCGGCCAGCGTGCCGGTGTAGCCGCGCAGGCTTTGCAGCAGCACGGGCAGCCCGACGTGGCAGAACAGGCCGTAAAGCTGTGCCAGGTCCGCCGCCATGCCTGGCATTTGTTTCGCCATGAAGTGCAGCGCTGCAGCACGCTGGGCCGATTCGGCCCAGAAGCCGCGCATCTGCGGGTGGTTGACGGGGATGTGGTGGTGCGCCAGAAAGCCCGTCAGCACGGCATAGGTCTGGTCCAGCCCCAGGCGGTTCATGGCCTGGCCCACGGTCTGCAAGGGTGGCCCCACGGCGTTGAGCGGCCCGTTGGCGTTGCGCAGCAGCGTGGCGGCCATGGCCACGTCACTGCCGGCAATGCGCGCCACGGCTTGCAGGTCGGGTTCAGCGGCGGCCATGGCGGCTTGCAACTGCAACAGCAAGTCTGGGCAAGGCGGGATCACGATCTGGCGCAGCGCGCCACGCTTGCGCTCGTCGTCAAGCTCATGGGTGATGCGAAGACTGCGGGCGCTGCGGGTGGGCGCAAGGGCGGTATCGAGCATGGGGGCGGCCTGGGAAGGGTGCACTCCGTTATCGGCAAGCGGGGGCAAAAAGTGAGCCCGGTGCTGCACTTGTCAGGCATTCGCCGACACAGCTTGCGGGCGGGCGCTGACAGGACTGTTGGCCGCCGGACTATGGCGGGCCGGCACCCTGCCGGCTACTGTGCCTTACCGTGTCCTGGAGGCCGGCTGCCATGTCACTTGCCCTTGCCGATGTCCACCCTGCTGCTTACGAGGCAGCGGCCTACCAACTGCGTTACCCGTGTTTTTGCGATCCTGACCGTGCACTCGCCTTTCCGTGCAATGCACAGGGCTGTGTCGAGATGGATGCGCTCAGCGCGCCCGCGCTGGAAGACTACCTTTACGCCCGTGTCGTGGTTGGCCGCGAGTACGGCAACCCGGCCGTGGTGCCCCTTGCGCCGCCCTGAGCAGCGCCGCCGCGCCCCACTGCCCGCAGCGGGGCCCGCCGGGCGTGGTTGACAATCAGCAACATGGCCGCCAGCAGTCTTCTCGCCCTCGTTGACGACATTGCCAGTGTTCTGGACGATGTCGCCGTGCTCAGCAAGATCGCCGCCAAGAAGACGGCAGGTGTGCTGGGCGACGACCTGGCGCTCAACGCGCAACAGGTCACGGGCGTCAGCGCTGACCGTGAACTGCCCGTGGTGTGGGCGGTGGCCAAGGGCTCGCTGCTCAACAAGGCCATCCTGGTGCCGGCAGCGCTGGCGATCAGCGCCTTTGCGCCCTGGCTGGTGACGCCACTGTTGATGGTGGGTGGTGCCTTCCTGTGTTTTGAAGGCGCCGAGAAACTGGCCCACCGCTTCTTGCACAGCGCAGCCGCAGACCAGGCCCACCGTGCTGCACTGACACAGGCGCTGATCGACCCGGCGGTGGATCTGGTGGCGCTGGAGCGCGACAAGATCAAGGGCGCGGTGCGCACCGACTCCATCCTCTCGGCCGAGATCATCGCCATCACGCTGGGCACGGTGGCCACGTCACCGTTCATCACGCAGTTGGCCGTGCTGGCCGGCATTGCCGTGGTCATGACCGTGGGCGTGTATGGCTTTGTGGCCGGCATCGTCAAGCTCGACGACCTGGGCCTGTGGCTGAGCCGCCGGCCCGGCAACCTGGCGCCTGCGCTGGGGCGTGGCATCGTGCGCGCCGCGCCTTGGCTGATGAAGGGCTTGTCCGTGGCCGGCACGGTGGCCATGTTTCTGGTGGGCGGCGGCATCCTGGTGCACGGTCTGCCGCAGGTGCACCACGCGGTACAGCACGCCGTGCAAGGGCTGGGCGGCGTGGCGCAAGCCGTGCTGCCCACGCTGGCCGACGGCTTGCTGGGCGTTCTGGCAGGCGCCTTGGTGCTGGCGGCGGTGACGCTGGTGCAGCGCTTGCGTGGGCCTCGACCGTTGCCCGGTTGACGTCGGCTTGCGCGTTGCTTGCCCAATGCCTGCCGGTTACTTGACTGTGACGCCCAGCAGTTCCACTTCGAACTGAAGCACCGTGTTGGGCGGAATCGGGCCACCGGGTGTGCCGCGCTCGCCGTAGGCAATGGCCGCTGGGCAGGTGAGCTTGGCCTTGCCGCCCACCTTCACGCGTTGCAAACCCTCGGTCCAGCACTTGATGACACGGTCAAGCGGAAAGCTCGCCGGCTTGCCGCGTGAATGTGAACTGTCGAATTCCTTGCCGTCGGCAAAGGTGCCGCGGTAGTGGGCACGCACCACGTCGGTGGCCTCGGGCGACGGGCCGGCTCCTTCTTTCAGCGTGCGGTAGACCAGTCCACTTTCAGTGACCACGGCGCCTGGTTCGGCGCTGGCCGCCTTCAGCAGGTCTGGCTGTGCACCGGCTTGCAGGGCCATGACAGCCAGCAGGCCGGCTGCGGCACGGGCGATTTGTGGGGCGATGCGGGTGGACGAACGGGCCACGGGGTGCTCCAGAAGCATGGAAACGGCAATCATCGCAGCATCGGCCCGCTCGCCGGCAATCGG
>CAZUKT010000328.1:0-5703 GCA_964620975.1 uncultured Rubrivivax sp.
GCGTGAGGTCAACATCGGTCCAGCCGGTGAAGCGGTTTTCGAGATTCCAGGTGGATTCGCCGTGGCGAATGAGGACAAGTTTGTACATGGGCCCGGATTCTATAATTTGCGGTTTTGCAAAACCCTGGCGGCACTCCTTGATCAAGTTTCTTGTTGAAAACTGGCTTCTCCTCGTGGTGGCCTTTGTGTCGGGCGGTTTGCTGGTGTGGCCCATGGTCAAGCGCAGCGCGGGCGGCGCAGGCGCCGTGGGTACCAGCGAGGCGGTGCGCCTGATCAACCGCGAAAAGGGCGTGCTGATCGATGTCTGCGAGCCCGCTGAATTTGCCACCGGGCATGCGGTGGGCGCACGCAACGTGCCGCTGTCACAGCTTGACGGCGCCAAAGGCCTGCCCACCAACAAGACCCTGCCGGTGCTGGTGATGTGCGCCACTGGCGCACGCTCCAATCGCGCCGCTGAGCGCCTGCGCAAGGCCGGCTACGAAAAGGCCGTGGCCGTGGCGGGCGGCAATGCCGCCTGGCGCGAAGCACAACTGCCCACGGAAAAGTCGGCCTGACGCTGTTGCCCGCAGGGCCTTGTGCCCCGCAGGACAATCGGCTGCCGTGTTGCCACAGGAAACATCCATGACCCCGGTGAAGATGTACACCACCCAGGTGTGCCCCTACTGCATCCGCGCCAAGGCCTTGCTCAAGCAGCGTGGCGTGGCCGCGATTGAAGAAGTCCGCATTGACCTGGACCCCGCCGAGCGTGACCGCATGGTGGCCCTCACAGGCCGCCGCACCGTGCCCCAGATCTTCATCGGCGACACCCATGTGGGTGGTTGCGACGACCTCATCGCGCTCGACCAGCGCGGTGGCCTCGTGGCCATGCTGGGCGCCTAGACGCGGCACGTTCCGAGCGGTCCTTCACACGTGGCCGCTGTGCAGCCAGCGTGGGGCGGCACGGGCCGCAGGACATAATTGCGGGTTGCGGCCCGGCACCAATGGCGGTGGTGGGCTTTGCCAATTTTTGGAACCGACATGGCCGACGACACTCCCGTTTTCCAGATTCAGCGCATGTACCTCAAGGACCTGTCGCTGGAGCAGCCCAATTCACCGCAGATCCTGCTTGACCAGTCGCAGCCACAGGTCGACATCAACCTGGGCATGGCCGCAGCGCCCGTGGCCGAAGGTGTGTTTGAAGTCACCGTCACCGCCACGGTCACGACCAAGGTCAAGGACAAGGTGCTGTTCCTGGTGGAAGCCAAGCAGGCCGGCATCTTTGAAATCCGCAACGTGCCCGAAGAGCAGATGCAAGGGATCATCAGCATCGTCTGCCCGCAGATGATCTACCCCTACCTGCGTGCCATCGTGTCCGATGTCTGCACCCGGGCTGGCTTCCCGCCCATCCTGCTGACCGAAGTCAACTTCCAGGCCATGTTTGAAGCCCAGCAAGCACAGGCCGCCGGCCAGGGCAACGGCTCCAGCATCATCACCAGCGCCAACTGAAATTGGCAGGGCCCGTGCCACGCACGTGTCTTTTCAGGAGGGGATCCGGGCAGTTGCGGGATCCCCTTGTTCATTGGGGCGCGGCATGAAGATCACCGTGCTTGGCGCTGGTGCCTGGGGCACGGCGCTGGCCATGGCGGCAGCACCCCGGCATGACACGCTGTTGTGGGTGCGTGACCCGGCCCAGGCCGCTGCCATGGCGGCCGAGCGCCGCAACCGGCGCTACCTGAGCGGCGTGGCCTTTCCGCCCGCGCTGCGCGTCACGGCCGACCATGAAACCGCGTTGGCGCATGCGGCCGACGCGGGCACCGGCCTCACGGTCATCGCCACGCCCATGGCGGCGCTGCGCCAGCAACTGGCCAGCCTGCACGATGGCCGCCCCGTGCTTTGGCTTTGCAAGGGTTTTGAGGCCGGCACAGGCGCGCTGGGCCACGAGGTGGCGCAGGCGGTGCGCCCGCAGCAGGCTTGCGGGGTTCTTTCGGGCCCCAGCTTTGCACTGGAGGTGGCGTGCGGGCAACCCACGGCGCTGGTGGCCGCCAGTGAGGACGTTGCGCTCGTGGCCGCCGCCATGCAGGCTTTTCACAGTGACGCGCTGCGCTTGTACGGCTCCAGCGACGTGGTGGGCGTTGAAGTGGGAGGCGCCGTCAAGAACGTGCTGGCCATTGCCACCGGCATTCTTGACGGCCTGCCTGCTGCCGGGCTCAATGCCCGTGCCGCACTCATCACGCGTGGCCTGGCCGAAATGACACGCCTGGGCGTGGCGCTGGGCGCCCGTGCCGACACCTTCATGGGTCTGTCGGGCCTGGGGGACCTGGTGCTGACGGCCACGGGCGACCTGTCCCGCAACCGCAAAGTGGGTTTGCTGCTGGCGGCGGGGCAGAGCTTGCCGGACGCATTGCGCACGCTGGGCCATGTGGCAGAAGGCGTGCCCGCCGCCGCCATGGTGCTGGCGCGGGCGCAGGCGCTGGGCGTGCAAATGCCCATCACCGACGCGGTGGTGCAAGTGCTGCTGGGCCAGCTTTCGCCGCCCGACGCCATCGCGCGGCTGATGTCACGCCAGGCTCGGCAGGAGACACCTGCGGGTTGACGGCTCTTGCGGGCGCGCCGCCTACACGCTGCCCGCGTAGCCTTGCTGGCGCCAGGCCTCGAACACGGCCACCGCGACGGCGTTGCTGAGGTTCAGGCTGCGCTGCCCGGCCACCATGGGCAGGCGCAGGCGTTGTGCACGGGCAAAGCTGTCCAGCACGGGTTCGTCCAGACCCGCCGTTTCGTTGCCAAACACCAACCAGTCACCCGCCTGCCAGGCCACTGCGGCCGACGGCCGGGTGCCGCGTGTGGTGAACGCAAACATGCGGCCGGGTTCAGGGTGCTGGCCCTGCAGCAGCGCGGCCCACGACGCATGCCGCTGCACACGCGCGGTCTCGTGATAGTCCAGGCCGGCACGGCGCAGCAGTTTGTCGTCCATGCTGAAGCCCAGCGGTTCCACCAAGTGCAGTTGGCAGCCGGTGTTGGCGGCCAGGCGGATCACGTTGCCGGTGTTGGGCGGGATTTCGGGTGCGACGAGAACGATGTTGAACATGGCGGGGCGTGTCAGCTTTCGGGTGTGCGCGCCAGCACCCAAACGTCCACCGCAGCCGCACCGCCCCGCAGCAGGGCCTGGGCGGCCTCGTTGAGCGTGGCGCCCGTGGTCATGACGTCGTCGACCAGCGCCACGCGCAGGCCTTGCAGAGCCTGGCGGTAGGCCGGTGCCACCATGAAGGCACCACGCAGGTTGCGCTGGCGTTCAGCGCGGTTGAGATCGGCCTGGTGCGCAGTGTCCAGCGGCCGCAGCAGCCACGCGGGCTGCGCCGGCAGGTGCAGCGCGCTGGCCAGGCGGCGGGCCAGTTCCCAGGCCTGGTTGTAGCCGCGCTCGGCCAGACGCTGCGGCGCCAGTGGCACGGGCAGCACCCATTGCGGCAGCGGCGTGGGGCTGGCCTGCACGGCGCGCAGCATCTGCTGGGCCAGCGGCGCTGCCAGCGCGGTGTGGCCATGGAACTTGAACTGCGCGATCAGGTGGTCCCAAGGGAAGCCATAGTCCACGGCGCAAACGGTGTGCTCAAACGGCGGTGGGTTGCGCAGGCAGGCACCACAGGCGGGTGCAGCCAGGCCCATGCGCAAGCCGCAGCGGCCGCAGCGCGCAAGAGGCGCTGCGTAAGACGCGATGCAGTCGCCACAGACGCTGGCGCCGGCCCAGGCGCGGCAGACCTCACATTGCCCTGGCCACCGCGGGCGGGCAGAGGCAGGGGCAGGGGCCAACGGCAGCATCGGCTCAATATACTGCCCGCCCATGCCCACGCTTCCCACCGAGCGCAGCGCACGGCGGGCGCTTGACGAAGGCGCGCTGGCCCGTGTCACGCAGCGCCTGCAAACTGCCCCTGACCCACCCTGGTTGCACGTCGAAGTGGCGCGCCGCATGGCCGAGCGGCTGCCTGTCATCAAGCTGCAGCCCGAGGCGGTCATCGATTGGGGTGCTTTTGTCGGCGGCAGCCGCCAGGTGCTGGCCCAGGCCTACCCGGCCGCCCGGCTGCTGGCGGTGGAGGCTGGCAAGTACCGGCGTGACGCCACGGCCACAGCGTTGGCCTTGCCCTGGTGGCGCCCGCAGCGCTGGGCCGGCCCCAGGCACCAGGTGTTCAACCAGGACGACCTGCCGGCAGACCAGGGCCAGCTGCTGTGGGCCAACATGCAACTGCACGGCGCGATCGACCCACAGGCCTTGATGAGCCGCTGGCACGGCGCGCTGGCGGTCGGCGGCTTCTTGATGTTTTCGACCCTGGGGCCCGGCAGCTTGCCCGAGCTTCGCACGCTGTATGCACAGGCCGGATGGCCACCGCCCTTTGCCCCGTTTGTGGACATGCATGACTTGGGCGACATGCTGGTGGCCGCTGGCTTTGCAGACCCGGTGATGGACCAGGAGACGGTCACGCTCACCTGGCCGTCGCCGCAGGCGCTGCTGGCCGAGCTGCGCGGCCTGGGCGGCAATGTGGACCCGGCCCGTGGCGCCGGGCTGCGCACGCCACGCTGGCGCGGCCGGCTCGAGGCCTTGCTCCAAAAAACGGCAAGCCCCTCGGGCCGTCTGGCCTTGCGTTTTGAAGTGGTCTACGGCCACGCCTTCAAGGCCGCGCCCAGGCACCGCGTGGCTGCCGAAACCGCTGTGCCGTTGCAGGACATGCAGACCATGATTCGCCAGGGCCGGCGCCGGGTTTGACCGGGATCAGCAGCGCCAAACGCTAGGCTAGAATCCGCCCGCTTTGATCGAGGTCAAAGACACGGCGGCGGATGAGTTGTCGGGTTTTCCCTTGCGGCTTACAGCCAAGCCACCGACCTGCATTGCGCCACCCCCCGCTAGCGCCGAACAAATTCCACATCGAGTGACCATCAGCATTTTTGACTTGCTCGCATGCAACGCTCGCCCCGACCCGGATGCCTGTGACGCCCGCCCCTTCAGCCTTGCACCGCGTCCTGAGCCCGCGCGCTCACGGGCGCCGCTGAAGGCCGTTGCGGCGAGCCACCACACAACGATTTGCACTCAAGTGAAGACGATGATGACGACCATCCCTGCCTGGCAACGACTCTCGCGCCTCTTGCTTTCTCTGGGCGTCTTGCTCGCATCGGGTGCGGCAATGGCCGTGAACGACTTGCCGGGCGGCCCGGCCGTGCGTCAGCTGGACCTGCACCCGGCGGCCACCAAGATCGCCGAGCAGCAGCAGTGGCTGCACAGCTTCATGCTCATCGTGTGCGTGGTGATCTTCGTTGTCGTGTTTGGTGTGATGTTCTATTCCATCCTCATGCACCGCAAGTCCAAGGGGCACAAGTCGGCCAACTTCCACGAAAGCGTGGCAGTTGAAATTGCCTGGACCATCGTGCCCTTTGTCATCGTCATCGCCATGGGTGCCATGGCCACACGCACGGTGGTGGCCATGAAGGACACCAGCAACGCCGATCTCACCATCAAGGCCACAGGCCACCAGTGGAAGTGGGGCTACGACTACCTCAAAGGCGAAGGCGAAGGCATCGGTTTCCTGAGCACGCTGGACGCGTCGCACCGTGCCATGTCCGACGCCGGCCAACCCGCCGGCGACGACTACCTGCTGAAGGTGGACAACCCGCTGGTGGTGCCGGTGGACCGCAAGATCCGCATCATCACCACCGCCAACGATGTCATTCACGCCTGGATGGTGC
>CAZUKT010000329.1:0-5703 GCA_964620975.1 uncultured Rubrivivax sp.
GCGCTGCACGCGGGCCGTCCACCAGGCAAAGCCTTCCTTGGCCATGCGGTCCCAGCGGTACAGCGGGTTGCCCCAGCGCTGGCCGTCGGGGCCCAGGTCGTCGGGGGGCACACCGGCCACCACGGTGGGCTGGCCGGCGTCGTCCAGCCAGTACAGGTCGGGCCGGGCCCAGCAGTCGGCGCTGTCGTGGGCAATGAAGATGGGCAGGTCACCCACCAGCGCCACGCCGCTTGCATGGGCGTGCGCCTTGAGGGCGGCAAACTGCGTGTCAAAACACCACTGCACAAAGTGCCAGAACGCAATTTCTTGCGCGTGCTGCTCGCGTGCGGCTTGCAGCGCGGTGGCGTTGCGGTCCCGCAGGGGTGGCGCCCAGGTCCACCAGGGTTGGCCGCCGTGCACGGTCTGCAGCGCCATGAAGAGTGTGTAGTCGGGCAGCCAGCCCGCTTGGGCGGCGCACCAGGCGGCCAGTGCGGCATGGTCGGCTGCCGTGGCCAAGGCTGCAAAACCGGCGTGCGCGGCGCGCAGCTGCGCCATGCGCCAGGGCGTGACGCGGTCAAAGTCGGTGCGAGTGCCCTCGAATTCACCTTCGGGCAACACCGGCTCGGCAAGCCAGCCGCGTGCCACCAGCGGCTGCAGCGCCACCATGAGCGGGCTGCCGGCGAAGGCCGACACGCTCATGTAGGGTGAAAAGCCCGGCCCCACGGGGTTGATGGGCAACATCTGCCAGACGCTCTGGCCGGCGCTGTGCAGCCAGTCCACAAAGCGGTGCGCATCGGGGCCCAGGTCACCCGTGCCGTGCGGCCCGGGCAATGAGGTGGGGTGCAGCAGCACACCAGCGCTTCGGGGGGGCAACTTCATGTCGGGGGCGGTGGCAAGAGCGGGTTTGAAGATGTAGTTATGCTACATCGGGCATTCCCCAGTGCCACACTAAGTGTTTGATTTACAAGGGTTTACGCGAGTTTTGATCGCGGCTGCCTGGTTGTTGGTGGACGCGGGCGCCTGTATATTCTCTACAAAGACGCCGGCAGCACGTGCCCGGCGCCGTGGAGACATGCCGTGGCCGATGTGAAGCTGACCGGGGTTGAAAAGGCCTACGGCGACGTAAAGATCCTCAAGGGCATCCACCTGGATATCCGCGACGGCGAATTCATGGTTTTTGTTGGCCCCAGCGGCTGCGGCAAGAGCACCCTGCTGCGCTGCATTGCCGGGCTCGAAGACATCACCGGCGGTGAACTCTGCATTGGCGTCCGCGTGGTGAACGACGTGCCGCCGGCCGAGCGTGGCATTGCCATGGTCTTTCAGAGTTATGCGCTGTACCCGCACATGAACCTGTTCGACAACATGGCCTTCGGCCTGAAGCTGGCCAAGGTGCCAAAAGCCGAGATCGAGACCGCCGTCAACAGCGCGGCCAAGATCCTGCACATCGAGCACCTGCTGCAGCGCAAGCCCAAAGACTTGTCGGGCGGCCAGCGCCAGCGTGTGGCCATCGGCCGCGCCATCGTGCGCAAGCCCGAGGTGTTTTTGTTTGACGAGCCGCTGTCCAACCTGGACACCGCGCTGCGCGTGAAGATGCGCTACGAATTCGCCAAGCTGCACGAGCAGTTCAAGACCACCATGGTCTACGTCACGCACGACCAGGTTGAAGCCATGACGCTGGCCGACCGCATCGTGGTGCTCAACGCCGGCCGCATCGAGCAAGTGGGCTCGCCCATGGCGCTGTACGAACACCCGTGCAATCTGTTCGTGGCCGGTTTCATCGGCAGCCCGGGCATGAACGTCATTGACGCCACCGTGGTGCAGGCCAGCGCGGCCGGCGCCACCGTCAAGCT
Source organism: uncultured Rubrivivax sp. (assembly GCA_964620975.1). GTDB lineage: Bacteria > Pseudomonadota > Gammaproteobacteria > Burkholderiales > Burkholderiaceae_C > Rubrivivax. Next base: position 1,830 of record CAZUKT010000329.1, read on the forward strand.
GGGTGGCGGGGAGCTGATTCAATGCGCCGTGGACGCATCGGCCGCCAAGGTGGGCGACAAGGTCAAGCTCGGCGTGCGCCCCGAGCACCTGCACGCCGGTGTGGCACACAACGCGCTGCAAACCACGGTGACCTTTGTTGAAAGCCTGGGCAGCATGACCTACGCCTACTGCAGCAACCCCGGTGTGGAAGACGTCATCACGGCGGCGGTGGAAGGTGACCGCCGCATCGACAGCGGCCAGGCCCTGCCGCTGAGCGTGCCGGTGGAAAAGACCTACCTCTTCAACGCCGAAGGCCGTGCCTTCCCACGCCTGGTGGCGGCCGAGCACAAGCATGCGGCTTGAGCGCAGTGCGCTGGCCCTGGCGCTGCTGACGGTTCTGGCCGGTGCCGCGCAAGCGCAGGCCCCGCTGCGCCTGCTGGTGTGGATCAACGGTGACAAGGGCTACAACGGTTTGCAGAAAGTCGGGGATCTGTTCACCCAGGCCAGCGGCGTGCAGGTGGTGGTGCAGCACCCCGAAGGCGCGCCCGACAAGTTTCAGGCAGCGGCCGCCGCCGGCAAGGGGCCCGACATCGTCTGCTGGCCGCACGACCGCGCTGGTGAGTGGGCCAAGTCGGGGCTGATCGTGCCCATCAAGCCACCGCGCCGCGTGCGCGACGAGATCGAGCCATCGGCCTGGAAAGCCTTCACCTACAAGGGCCAGGTCTGGGGCTACCCGCTGTCGATAGAGGCCATCGGCCTGATCTACAACAAGGCCCTGGTGCCCGTGCCGCCAGCCACCTTTGAAGAAGTCATCGCGCTGGACAAGAAGCTGGCCGCGCAGGGCAAGAAGGCCATCCTGTGGGACTTCAACAAGTCATTCTTCACCTGGCCCATGCTGGCCGGGCCGGGAGGCTTTGTGTTTGCCAGCAATGCGCAGGGTGAACTCAACGCCAAGGTGGTGGGCGTCAACACCGCCGGCGCCCTGGCCGGTGCGCAAATGCTCGACCGCCTGGTGAAAGACGGCCACATGCCCAAGGGCGCGCGTTATGCCGAAATGGAAGGCGCCTTTGCACGTGGCCAGGTGGCGATGATGATCAACGGCCCCTGGGCCTGGGACAACGCACGCAAGGTGGGTATCGACTTTGGCGTGGCACCCGTGCCCAGCGTCAATGGCCAGCCCAGCAAGAGCTTTGTGGGCGTGCTGGGCTGCATGGTCAGCGCGCCCAGCAAGCTCAAGGACGTGGCGCGTGAATTCATTGAAAACCACCTGCTCAGGGTCGCGAGCTTGAAGATCATTTCGGCCGACGTGCCGCTGGGCACACCCGCCAACAAGGCCTACTTCCAAGAGCTCAGCGGTGACCCGCACATCGTGGCCACCATGGCCAACGCCAAGGCCGGCGAGCCCATCCCCAACATCCCTGAGATGGGCCGCTTCTTCCCGGCCATGGACGCCGCGCTGGAGGCCATCACCAACGGCCGGCAGGCGCCGAAAGATGCGCTCGACGGCGCCGCCGCCCGCATGCTGAGCCAATAGGTCTGGCGCCCGACATGAGTGCATCTTCCACCGCAACCGTGGCCGCATCCAAGCCCGCCCCGGCCCTGCAATGGGCCATTGCCGGCGTGGCCTCCATCGCACTGCTGTGGCTGGTCTTCAGCCTGTGGACGGCCGGCCAGGCCATGCCTGCCGTGGGCCTGCTGGTGCTGGGCGGCAGCGCCATCTACGTCTACGGCACGGCGCAGACGGTGGCGTGGAAGTACCTCTTTCCGGGCGTGGCCGGCATGCTGGTGTTTGTGGCCTTCCCGCTGCTGTACACGGTGCAGATCGGCTTCACCAATTATTCGTCCAACAACCTGCTGGACTTTGAACGTGCACGCAGCTACCTGCTGGACCAGACCGTGGTGGACGAAGCCGGCGCACGGCCCTTCACGCTGCACGCCCAAGGCAATGCGCTGGTGCTGAAACTGGCGCCGCAAGAAGGCAGCGCGGATGGGTCACAAGTGCAGCCACTGGTGTCGCCGCCACTGCCTGCACAAGGCGCTGCACCGGGCACACCACTGGTGATGCAGCCGCTGGGTGGCACGGCGCTCGGTGAGCCGCTGAACCTGCGGGACTTGATACGCCACCGCAGCCAACTCAGTGCGCTGCAACTGCAACTGCCCGGCGGCGCCGTCATCCGCTACGCCGGTCTGCGTGAATTCGGCCCCATCACGCCCCTGTGGCGCGCCAACGCCGACGGCACGCTGACCCAACTGCTGTCGGGCAGCGTCTACACGCCCAACCGCAAGAGCGGTTTCTTCGAGACCGCGCAGGGCGAACGCATGCAGCCGGGCTTCAAGGTGGGCATAGGCTTTGCCAACTACACACGCATGCTGCTGGACGCCGACTTCCGTGGCCCCTTTGTCAGCATCTTCATCTGGACGGTGGTTTTTGCCGGGCTCACCGTCTTGTTCAGCACGGCGCTGGGCATGACGTTGGCCGTGGTGCTGGAGTGGCCCGCGCTCAAGCACCGCACGCTGTACCGCACGCTGCTGTTCCTGCCCTACGCGGTGCCGGGCTTCATCAGCATCCTTGTCTTCAAGGGCCTGTTCAACCAGAACTTCGGCGAGATCAACGGCATCCTGGACGCCCTGCTGGGCGTGCGCCCGGCTTGGTTTGCCGACCCGACGCTGGCCAAGGTGATGATCCTCATCGTCAACACCTGGCTCGGTTACCCCTACATCATGGTGCTGTGCGCGGGCCTCATCAAGGCGATCCCGGCCGACCTCTACGAGGCCTCGGCCATCGAGGGCGCCGGGCCGCTGGCCAATTTCCGGCGCATCACGCTGCCGCTGATCCTCAAGCCCCTGACGCCGCTGCTGATCTCGGCCTTCGCCTTCAACTTCAACAACTTCGTGCTCATCAGCCTGCTCACCGACGGGCGGCCCGACTTCCTCGGCACCAAGCTGCCCGCGGGCACGACCGACATCCTCGTGTCCTACACCTACCGCATCGCCTTCCAGGACTCGGGCCAGAACTTCGGCCTGGCCGCGGCGATCTCCACGATGATCTTCGCGATGGTGGCGCTGATGTCGCTGCTGCAGCTGCGCGTGATGCGCCGCGCGCAGGCGGCCGACACGCGGCGCCCGGGAGACTGAACCGCCATGCCGCTCGTCACCGGAAAGCGCCAGCGCTGGCGCGTGATGCTCACCCACGTGGCGATCTGGGTGCTGCTCGCGCTCACGCTATTCCCGCTGCTGGCGGTGGTGTCGATCTCGCTGCGCCCGGGCAACTTCGCCACCGGCTCGCTCATCCCCACCGAGATCAGCCTGGAGCACTGGAAGCTCGCGCTCGGCATCGCCTATACCGACGCCCAGGGCAACCGCGTGGAACCCCCCTTCCCCGTGCTGCTGTGGCTGTGGAACTCCATCAAGATCGCCACCGTCTCGGCCGCGCTTATCGTGGCCATCTCCACCACCGCAGCATATGCCTTCGCCCGCATGCGCTTCGCCCACAAGGGCCTCGTGCTCAACAGCATGCTGGTGCTGCAGATGTTCCCCGTGGCCGTGGCCCTGGTAGCGGTGTACGCCATCTTCGACGGCCTGGGCCAGGTGGTGCCGTGGCTGGGCATCGAGACCCACGGCGCTGTGGTGGTGGCCTACCTCGGCGGCGTGGCCATGCACATCTGGACCATCAAGGGCTACTTCGAGACCATCCCTACCGAAATTGAGGAGTGCGCCAAGGTCGATGGTGCCACCCACTGGCAGGCTTTCCGTCTCGTTCTTTTGCCCATGGCCGTGCCGATCCTGATGGTGGTGTTTGTGCTGGCGTTTATCGGCGTCATCATCGAGTATCCGGTGGCCTCCATCCTGCTGCGGGAGGAAGCCAACCTGACCCTGGCGGTAGGCTCCAAGTAC
>CAZUKT010000330.1:0-5693 GCA_964620975.1 uncultured Rubrivivax sp.
CTGGCCGGGGCGGCCCGCGGCGCGGCGGGCTGCGCCCCGGCGGGCCGGCCGGCGGCGCGGGCCAGGCGGTTTGCTGCCGTGTCGGCGCCGGTACTGGCGCTACGGCGCCATTCGGGCGCAGCGGCATCTTCGGTGGCGGTGGCGGTGGGTTTGGGGGCGGTGTCTTGGGCCGGGGGCGGCGCCGTGTGTTGCGGCGCTTGCTGAGCCGTTTTTTGAGCTGTTTGTTGCGCTGTTTGTTGCGCCTGCGTCGCAGCGCCCAGCAGCCGTGAAAACCCGGCAGACCCACCACTGCCGGCACCGGGCCCGCTGCCCGCCGTGGGCGGCGCCGCCAGCGTGGACGGCAACGTGGTGTTGGGCAGGCTCAGGCAGTTTGGCATGGTGCGGCGGCAGATGTCAGTGCGGGGTGGACGCGGCTTCGGCGCGGGTGTGCCAGGCGCGCTGCTGGGCGGCTTCGTCGTGGCGGCGCTGCTCCAGCGAATTGGCGGCGCGCTGGCGTTCCTGGCCCCGGCGGTCGACCAGTTTGCGCACGGCGGCCAGGCGCATTTCCAGCGCCAGCAGGGCCTGCTTTTGCCGCGCCACGCGGGCCTGTGCCGCCTGCAACTGGCCTTGTTGCTGGGTTTGGGCCTGATGCAGCCGCTGCATGAAGCCCACATGGCAGCGCAGCAACTCTATGGGTGCGGCGCGCCCGCTGCGTGCGGGGTGGCGCGCGTCGTATTCGCCCTGGTAGGCCAGCAGTTGTTCGGCCTGGAGCCGCATGTGCACTTCGGCCGATTCGGCCTGTTGCAGCGCGGCCTGGGCTTCGTCACGCTGGCGCTGGGCGTGTTCAAGCAAAGTGTGCAGGGCCTGGGTCATGGTGGTGGCGGTTTGGGTCTAAGGTTTCATCAGATGGAAGAGCTGCGCGCGGCTGCTGTCCAGCGCGGCGCTTTCGTGCATGTCTTGCTGCAGCAGCGCGTTCATCTGGGGTTGCAGGCGGACTGCGGTGTCGAGCTCGGCGTCGTGCCCACTTTGGTAGGCGCCAAGCTGGATCAGGTCACGTGCCTTGTTCACCTTGCTCAGCAGCTGGCGCATGCGGCGGGCGGCCTGCACGTGCTCACGCGAGGCCACGGCGGTCATCACGCGCGACACCGAGCGCTCCACGTCAATGGCCGGGTAGTGGCCCCCTTCGGCCAGTTCGCGGCTGAGCACGATGTGACCGTCAAGAATGCCGCGTGCCGCGTCGGCGATGGGGTCTTGCGGGTCGTCGCCTTCACTCAGCACGGTGTAGAACGCGGTGATGCTGCCCAGCCCGGCCAGACCGTTGCCGCTGCGCTCCACCAGTTGCGGCAACTTGGCAAACACACTGGGCGGGTAGCCCTTGGTGGCCGGTGGCTCGCCAATGGCCAGGGCAATTTCGCGTTGCGCCATGGCGTAACGCGTGAGGCTGTCCATGAGCAGCAGCACATGCTTGCCGCGGTCGCGGTAGTGCTCGGCTATTGCGGTGGCGTAGTTGGCACCTTGCAGTCGCACCAGCGGCGGTGCGTCCGCCGGTGCTGCCACCACCACGCTGCGCGCACGGCCCACGTCGCCCAGGATGTCTTCGATGAATTCCTTCACATCGCGGCCACGTTCGCCGATCAGGCCCACCACAATGACGTCGGCTGCCGTGTAGCGCGCCATCATGCCCAGCAGCACGCTCTTGCCCACGCCGGTGCCTGAAAACAGGCCGATGCGCTGGCCACGGCCCACCGTCAGCAGGGCGTTGATGGCACGCACCCCGGTGTCCAGCGGCGTGCGCACGGGGTCGCGGTCCATGGCGTTGATGGGGCGGCGCACCATGGGTTCACTGCGCACGTTGTGGATCGGGCCCAGGCGGTCCAGCGGCTGGCCGTGTGAATCCACCACGCGGCCGAGCAGGCCGTCGCCCATGGGCAGGTGCAGTCCACGGTCTTCACTGCGGCGCCAGGGGTGGTTGTCCACGCCCCATTGCGGCGGCGACACCGGCGCCGGCCGTGGCACCACGCGCGCGCCGCTGCTCAGGCCGTGCAGTTCACCCGTGGGCATCAGGAAAGCGCGGTCGGCGTTGAAGCCCACCACCTCGGCCAGCACCGGGCTGCCTCGGGCCTGGCCTTCGGAATGGATTTCGCACACCGAACCCACGGGCACGCGGATGCCGGCGGCTTCAAGCACCAGGCCGGTGACACGCAGCAGCGTGCCCACGCTTTCCAGGGGCTGCGGCTGCGCGGCATAGTCCTGCAGGTCTGACATGTACTGCAGCCAGCGTTGGCTGCGCTTGTCCACGCGCTGCGCCAGCGTGGCTTGCGGTTTCATGCGTCGCCTTCGTGGTTGGCTTCGGCCGGCTCGGCGGACTCGCTGTCGTCAAAGGGCTCGACGTGCCCCAGGTTGGCGGCGGCCTGGGCCCAGCGCGCGGCAATGCGGGCGTCAATGTCGCCCACGTCGCTTTGCACCAGTACCCCACCGCGTTGCACACTGGCGTTGGCGTGCAGGCGGGCGCCGCGCGCGGTGAGCGCTTCTTCAGCGCCTTCGGCCACCAGCGGCAGGTCGAGCGGGTGCACATGCACGGCAATGTGGCGTGCGCTCAGCATCACCGAATTGACGGCCTCGGTGGCCACCATGGACACGATCTCCGGGCGTTGTTCCAGTTCAGCGCGCAGCACCTGGCGTGCCAGTTGCACGGCGGTGCGGGCCACGGCCTGCGCCACTTGGGTGTCCAGCACTTCAAACTGGGCATCAAAGGCCTCCAGCAGCGCACCCACCTGGGCCGTGGCCTGCTGGGCAAAGGTCTGCTTGAAGCTTTCAAGTGCCACCAGCCCGTCGCGATAGCCTTCCTGGTAGCCGGCCTGCCGGGCCGCGGCCACGCGGGCCATCCAGTCGGCAGCGGTGGGTTCGGCGGCGGCGGCCGGTTTGGGCGGCTCGCTGGTTTGGGCCGCGTGGCGGCGGTCGGGTTGGCCACCAAAGGCGCCCGGCTGCCAACTGGCAAAGTCGCCCAGCTCTTCACGCGGAATGAAACGTGTGTAGGCGGTGCCGGCCTTGGAGCCCGGCGGCGGCGGCACGTTCTTGAAGCCGCTTTGTTTAGACGAAGTCATCGTCACCGCCACCGGCCAGCACGATCTGGCCTTCATCCACCAGGCGGCGGATGATCTTCAGCATTTCCTTCTGCTCGGCCTCTACCTCGCTCAGCCGCACCGGGCCACGCGATTCCAGGTCTTCGCGCAGCGTTTCTGCGGCGCGCGTGGACATGTTCTTGAAGATCTTCTCGCGCAGTGCCGGTGTGGCGCCCTTGAGCGCAATGACCAGCGATTCGCTCTGCACTTCCTTCATCAGCGACTGGATGCCCTTGTCGTCGATCTTCTCCACGTCGTCAAACGTGAACATGTTGTCCATGATCTTTTGCGCCAGGTCGGCGTCGGCTTCACGCACAAAGTCCAGCACGCTGGTTTCAACCGAACTGCCCAGCATGTTCAGGATTTCGGCCGCCGTCTTGACGCCGCCCAGGCTGCTCTTCTTGCTGCGGTCGCCGCCGGCCAGCACCTTGCTCATGACTTCGTTCAAGTCACGCAGGGCCAGCGGCTGAATGCCGTCCAGCGTGGCGATGCGCACCATCACTTCGTTGCGCTGGCGCTCGGCAAAGAGCTTCAGCACATCGCTGGCCTGGTCAAATTCCAGGTGCACCAGGATGGCCGCCACGATCTGCGGGTGTTCGTTGCGCAGCAAGTCGGCCACCGAGCTGGGGTCCATCCACTTCAGGCTTTCGATGCCGGTGGTGTCGTTGCCCTGCATGATGCGGTCGATCAGCAGGTTGGCCTTGTCTTCGCCCAGCGCCTTGCGCAGCACGGCCTTCACGTATTCGTTGCTGTCGGCCACGATCATGTGTTCGGCCGCTGCAATGTCTTCAAAGTCCTGCAGCACGTTGTCCACGCGTTCGCGCGTCACGGCCTTCATGCGGGCGATGGTTTCGCCCAGGCGCTGCACTTCTTTGGGCGACAGGTGCTTGAAGACCTCGGACGCTTCTTCCTCGCCCAGACTCATGAGCAGGATGGCCGCGTTCTCCAGGCCTGTTTCGTCCATCCCCGTTGCCACGGTGCTTGCTCCTTATGCGCTGGCGGAGTCGCCGGCGTTGACCCAGCCGCGCACGATGTGCGCCACGGCGGCCGGGTTGGTCTTGGCCAATGCACGTGCGGCTTCAAGCTTGTCGCTGTCCTGCGGTGCCTGCAGCACTTTCAGCGGCAGTTTCTTGAGCGGGGGCGGTGCGTCGTCCACCACCTCGTCGAGCTGGGCGCCGGGCTCGGGCGCAGGCGGCGTCAGCACCGCCGTGAGCGCGGGCTTGATCATCTTGCTGACGATCACCAGCGCCACCACCGCCAGGGCCAGCGGCGCGGCAGCGCTCTTGAGCAGGTCCAGCAGCCAGGGCTGTTTCCACAGCGGCACTTCTTCGGCGGCCGGTTGCGCTTCAATGCGGAAGGGCGCGTTCACCACCTTCACCACGTCACCACGTTCGGCGTTGAAGCCGATGCCTTGCTGCACGAGCGCGGTGAGTTGTTCGATTTCCTTGTCGGTGAGCGGCACGTTGGTGGTCTTGCCCTTGGCGTCGGTGTTGCTGCGGTGGTTGACCACCACGGCGGCGCTCAACCGGCGCACGTTGCCGGCCGCGTTTTTGGTCACGGTGGTGGTCTTGTCCACCTCGTAGCGGGTGGCCGCCTCGCGGCGTTGTGACGCACCGGCGGCCGTGCCGGCGCCCGCCGCCTGCAGCGCTTGCGCCTGGCCGTTGATGGGCGCGGTGGCGGGCACGGGCGGCTGGTTGCTGGTGGCACCGGGCACACCGGCGGGCGTGGCGCTGCCGGGCTGCGTGGAGTCTTCGGTGCGCTGCTCGCGCACGGCAATCTTGGCGTCGGTGCCCTGGTTGGGGCGGTAGGCCTCGGCCGTTTGCAGCACCTGTGAAAAGTCGATCTCGGCGCTGACGCTGGCGCGCACGTTGCTGGCGCCCACCACCGGCTCCAGCAGGGCCAGCACACGCTTGAGGTGGCCGGCTTCCACTTCACGGCGGTATTGCAGTTGCTGGGAGTCCAGCCCCTGCGCGGCTTCGTCGTCACCGGGGCCGGAGAGCAGCGCGCCCGTGCTGTCCACCACGCTCACGGCCTTGGCGGTCATCTCGGGCACGCTGCCCGACACCACACGCACGATGCCGGCGATCTGGTTGCGGTCCAGCGTGCGGCCGGGGTGCAGGGTGAGCACCACGCTGGCGCTGGGTTTTTGCTGCTCGCGGAAGAAGCCGTTCTGGTTGGGCAGTGCCAGGTGCACCCGTGCCGCCTTGACGGATTCCAGCGCCTGGATGGTGGTGATGAGCTCACCTTCAATGGCGCGCTGGATCTTCATGCGCTCCTGGCCCTGCGTTTGGCCGAAGGCGTTTTTGTCCAGCAGCTCGTAGCCGCTGTTGCCGCCTGCGGCCGAAGGCAGGCCGGCCGCGGCCAGCTTCATGCGCAGTTCATGCACACGGCCGGCCGGCACGGTGATGGAGCCGCCGCCTTCGGTAAAGCGGTAGGGCACGTTGAGCTGCGTCAGCCGTTCAATGACCTGGCCGCCGTCCTTTTCACTGAGATTGGGAAACAGCACGCGGTGGTCGGCGTCGCGGGCACCCACAAACATGAAGGCCAGCACGGCCATCAACGCGGCCATGCCCACCACGGCCGTCAGCTGCA
>CAZUKT010000331.1:0-5682 GCA_964620975.1 uncultured Rubrivivax sp.
GAGCTTGATGACCTTGAATTCCATGGTCTTGCCCTCGTAGGGCGTCATGTCCTTCACGGGGCGGGTGTCGAGCAGGCTGCCTGGCAGGAAAGCGCGGATGCCGTTGACGAGAACCGTCAGGCCGCCCTTGACCTTGCCGCTGACCGTGCCGGTGACAAATTCGCCGGACTCGAGCGAGTTTTCCAGGCTCATCCACGACGCCAGGCGCTTGGCCTTGTCGCGGCTGAGGATGGTGTCGCCGTAGCCGTTTTCGACGGCGTCAATGGCCACCGAAACGAAGTCGCCGACTTGAACTTCCAGTTCGCCCTGGTCGTTCTTGAATTCTTCAATGGCCACGTAGCTTTCGCTCTTCAGGCCGGCGTTCACCACGACGTGGTTGAACTCGATGCGCACCACTTCGGCGGAGATGACCTCGCCCACGCGCATGTCATTGCTCTTGAGGGATTCCTCAAACAGAGCCGCAAAGTCAGAGGCGCCACCGATGGCGGTGACGGTAGTTTGAACAGACATGGATTTCCTGGCTTGCCCGGGGAAGTTGACAGCAGTGCCGGGCGTGCTTGCGGCGGATGCCGCGGGTTGAGTTGAAACACCCACCACACCCATGGGCCTGACGGCCACTGAAGGGGAGTGCGGTGGACCTGTGGTGGACCTAATGTGGACCATTAAGCACCGTCTTGGCTGCTTCCTTGCGGTTGCGGCCCGAACGGCCTGCGCTGCTGCCACCAAGCCAGCACCTGTTGCACCGAGGCTTCGATGCTGAGGGCCGAGTTGTCGAGCAAGAGTGCATCTTGCGCGGGTTTCAAAGGCGCCACGCTGCGGGACTGGTCCCGGGCGTCGCGCGCCTCAAGATCTGCGCGAAGGTCTGCGATGCTAGCGGGAATTCCTTTTGAAATCAACTGCTTATGGCGCCGGGCGGCACGCTCGGCCGGACTCGCCGTGAGGAAGACTTTGAGTGATGCCTGCGGGAACACCACCGTGCCCATGTCGCGCCCGTCGGCCACCAGCCCAGGCGGGCGCCGGAAGGCCAGCTGCAGGCCGTTCAGGGCCGCACGCACGCCGGGCAGGGCCGACACGCGTGACGCCAGCAAGCCGGCCGACTCGGCGCGCAAGGCTTCACTCACTTCTTGCCCGCGCAGCCAGGCGCGGCTGCTGTGCACGGCTTCCAGAGGGCCGTGGCCGAAACGCAGGTCCAGCTGGCCCGCCAGCCGCGCCAGGCCGGCTTCGTCGTCCGCCGCTACGCCGTCCCATTGCGAAGCCAGGCCGGTGGCGCGGTACAACGCGCCCGAGTCCAGCAGGTGGTAGCCCAGTGCATCGGCCACGGCGGCGGCCAGCGTGCCCTTGCCCGATGCGGTGGGGCCGTCGATGGTGATCACCGGCACCGAGTCGGGCGCGGCGCTGGCCAGTGCCAGCAGCGCCTCAAAGTAGTCCGGAAAGGTCTTGGCCACGCACTTGGGGTCCAGGATGCGCACCGGGCAGTCGCCACCCGCCAGCGGGTTGAAGGCGGCCAGCGAAAGGCACATGGCCATGCGATGGTCGTCGTAGGTGTGGATGGCCGCCGGCCGCCATTGCGTGGGCGGCGAGACTTCGATGAAGTCCGGTCCTTCCACCACGGTGGCCCCCACCCTGCGCAGTTCGGCAGCCATGGCGGCAATGCGGTCGGTTTCCTTGACACGCCAGCTGGCAATGCCGGTCAGCCGCGTGGGGCTGTCGGCGTACAGCGCCATCACCGCCAGCGTCATGGCGGCGTCAGGGATGTGGTTGCAGTCGAGTGTGATGCCGGCCAGCGGCCAGCGGCCCCGTTTGACTTCCAGCCAGCCGGGGCCGCTTTGCACCTTGGCGCCCATGGCCAATGCGGCTTCGACAAAACGAATGTCGCCCTGGATCGAGTCACTGCCCACGCCTTCGATCCGCACCGGCGCGCCGCCATGCGCCGCAATGGCGCCCAGGGCCACGAAGTACGACGCCGAAGAGGCGTCGCCTTCGACATGGATGCTGCCCGGTGTGTGGTACTGGCTGCCCTGCGGGATGGTGAAGCGCTGCCAGCCCACCCGTTGCACGGCAATGCCAAAGCGCGCCAGCAGATTGAGTGTGATGTCGATGTAGGGCTTGGAGATGAGGTCGCCCACCACGTCGATGACCACATCGTGAGCCTGGCTGGCCAGTGGCAGCGCCAGCAGCAGTGCGGTCAGGAACTGGCTGGATACGTCGCCGCGCACACGAATGGGCAGGGTGGTGGCCAAATGGCCGCCTGCATGGCCGATCAGGCGCAGCGGGGGATAGCCAGGCTTGCCCAGGTCCTGCACCGTGCAGCCCAACGGCCGCAGTGCGTCCACCAGGTCGCCGATGGGCCGCTCGTGCATGCGCGGCACGCCTGAGAGTTCAAAGTCCCCGCCCTGCGTGGTGGCCAGCACCGCCAGCGCAGCCGCCAGTGGGCGCATCGCCGTGCCGGCATTGCCCAAAAACAGTTGGGCCTGGTGAACCTGCAGCTGGCCACCGAGGCCGGTAACGTGCAGCACGCGGCCGTCTTGCCGCAGCGTGCAGCCCAGCGTGGCCAGCGCAGCCAGCATCACATGGGTGTCGTCGCTGTCGAGCAAGTCGTGCACAGCCGTGGTGCCGGCGGCCAGGCCAGCCAGCAGCAGCACACGGTTGGAGATGCTCTTGGAGCCAGGCAGCGCCACAGTGCCCGATGCGCTGTTCAGCGGCGGCAGGTCGAGGAAAGGGATGTCGTACATGCGTGAAGAGCCGGGTAGGGCGCTGATGGGGTCGCGGTGTGCGGGCGGTGCAGGGCGCCGTTTGTACCGCTTTGCGGCTTGCTGCCGATGCCAGTGGGGCGCGGCCACCCAGCGCCGCCAAAGGGTCAGTTTTTGGCAGGCCCACCACCGGCGCCGCCGCGTGTGCCCATTTGCCAGGCGGAGCGGCCTTCGGCCGGGCTGCGGATCAGGCCTTCAAGTGCGTCGGCATTGCCTTCGCGCATGACATGCTCCAGCGCGTCCAGCGCCTGGCGGAAACGTTGCGACTGCTTGAGCACTTCTTCGCGGTTGGCCACCAAGATGTCACGCCACATTTCGGGGCTGCTGGCAGCAATGCGCGTGAAGTCGCGGAAGCCCGGGCCGGCCAACGAAAGAAAGTCTCGGCCCGCCGGCTGGTTGACCACCGAACTGAAGTAGGCAAAAGCCAAGAGGTGCGGCAGGTGGCTCACGGCGGCAAAGGCGGCGTCATGGTTCTCAGGCGACATCTTGAGCACCTGTGCACCAATGGCGCTCCACACGTCGGTGGCCTTTTGTACCAGTTCGGGCGTGGACTGCGGCAGCGGCGTGATGATGACCTGGCGCCCGTTGTACAGCGACGCATCCGCATGCTGGATGCCGGAGACCTCTTTGCCCGTGATGGGGTGGGCGGGCACAAAGCAGCCGACGCGGTCACGCAGCACGCGCCGGGCGGCATCCACCACGTCGCGCTTGGTGCTGCCCACGTCCATGACCAGAACACCTGGCTCGACCAGGTGGCGGATGGCCTTGAGCGTGGTTTCGGTGGCGGCCACAGGCACGGCAATGAGCACGATGTCAGAGCCCGAAACAGCCAGCAGCGCTGATTCGGCTGCCACGTCAATGACACCCATCTTCTTGGCGCGTTCGGTGGTGGACGGCGACTTGCTGTAGCCCACCACGCGCTTGACGAGCCCGGCGCGCTTGAGGGCCAGCGCAAAACTGCCGCCCATCAAGCCGCAACCGATGACACCGAGTTGGTTGAACATGGATGCAGGCGTCGGGGTCAGTGCACGTCGATCGGGTAGGTCCCGAGCACCTTGAAGAAGGCGCAGGCGTTGCGCAGTTCTTTCAGTGCGGCATCCACATGGGCTTCGTCGGGGTGGCCCTGGATGTCGATGTAGAAGTAGTACTCCCACTGCCCGGAGCGGGCGGGCCGCGACTCAAAACGTGTCATGGACACACCGTGTGTCTTCAGCGGCACCAGCATGTCGTGCACGGCGCCCGGCCTGTTGGTGACCGACACCACAAGACCTGTGCAGTCGTGGCCCGAGGCCTTGGGCGCCGGGTGCCGCTGCGGATGCGTGACGATGGCAAAACGGGTGCGGTTGTGCGGGTCGTCCTGCACCGCCGGGGCCACCACGTGCAGGCCGTATTCGCTGGCCGCACGGGCCCCTGCCAGCGCAGCCAGGGCAGGGTCCAGGCCTGCCAGCCGTGCGCCTTCAGCGTTGCTGGACACCGGACGCCGCTCAGCGTCGGGCAGGTGGTGGCTGAGCCACCGGTGGCATTGCGCCAGCGCCTGCGGGTGCGCGCAAACGGCGGTCACGCCCAGCAGCGAATCGGTTTTGCGCAGCAGGTTCTGCCGCACCACCAGGCTCGTCTCACCAATGATGAACAGCGGTGTGGTCAGAAACAGATCAAGCGACCGTGCCACCACGCCTTCGGTGGAGTTTTCGACTGGCACCACGCCGAAGTCGGCTGCGCCTGACGTGGCCGCGTGCATGACTTCGTCGATGCTGGCGCAGGGCAGCCGGGTGATGGATGCACCAAAGAACCCCAAGGCCTCCTCTTCACTGAAGGTGCCGGCCGGGCCCAGGTAGGCCACACGGGTGGGTGTTTCCAGGGCGCGGCAGGCGGACATGATCTCGCGCCAGATGGGGGCCACGCTGTCGGTCTGCAGCGGGCCGGGGTTGACGGCTTTCAGGCCGTCAATCACCTGCGCTTCGCGCTCGGGCCTGAAGACCACCGAGCCTTCGCCTTTCTTGATCTCACCCACCTCCAGCGCCAGCGTGGCGCGGCGGTTGAGCAGCGCCAGCATCTCGCGGTCTACGGTGTCGATGCGCTCACGAAGTGCCAGCAACGCCGGGGCAACGGTAGGAATCTCGGCCATGGGCTCAGTCAGGAAGGCGTTACGGCTCTCGTCACTTCTTGGGCGCAGATGCGCCGGCTGGCGGCGCCATGCCCAGGCGTTTGCCCACGGTCTGGTCCAGGGCCTTCAGCTTGGGTTCGACGAGTGGGCGCACTTCGGCAATCAGCTTCTCACCGATGGCCCGCTGCATGTCGGGGGCCATGCTCTGGAACTTGCGGTTGACGGGCGATTCAAGGATCGCGATCACTTGCTTGAGTTCGTCTTCAGTGAAGCGCTCTTCCAGCAGGGGGCCGATGGTCGACGGCGCCAGCTTGATGGCCCGCTCCCGCACCATGGGCACAGTCTCGTCGGCGTACTTGCGCAAGTCGGCTTCAATGTCACGCGCCACAGCCTCGCGGCGCTCGGCGGGCAGTCGCTGCAAGGCCGCACCGGCCTGCTGCATCATCTGCATGGCGGGTTGTTCGGCCATGCCGCGTGCCATGGCCTCGATGCCGGGCTGCTGCAGCTTCAACACCTTGGCCACGAGTTCCTTCTTGGCTGCGCTGGTCTGAGCGTGCGCCACCGAGGTGGCAGCCACAGCGGACGCCAACACCAATACCTTCAACATCAGGATCCTTCCGTGCCGCTTTCAGCGGCGTTGTTGTCGTCTGCGTCGGCGCTGGGGGCGTCGTTTTCGACGATGCGCTGCAGCCCCGAAAGCTTGGCCCCGTCGTCCAGCGAAATCAGCGTCACACCCTGGGTGGCGCGGCCCAGTTCACGCACTTCACTGATCCGCGTGCGCACCAGCACGCCCTTGTCGGTGATGAGCATGATCTCGTCTGCGGGCCG
>CAZUKT010000332.1:0-5670 GCA_964620975.1 uncultured Rubrivivax sp.
CCTCACACGAGATCATCTTGTATGAGCGCGGCCCGCGCACGGCCACCTGGGGTTTTGGCGTGGTGTTTTCAGACCGGGCGCTGGAGTTCTTGCGTGCCGACGACGAGGCGCTGTACCAGTACCTCACGCCGCACCTGGAAAACTGGCCCGACATCACCATCGTGCACAACGACACGCGCATCCCGATCGCCGGCAACGGCTTTGCGTCCATCGGGCGCCTGGAACTGCTGACGCTGCTGTATGCGCACGTTGAAAGCCTGGGCGTGCAGATTCACTTCGACACCGAAATCACCTCACTGGCCGCCTTGGGCGATGCCGACCTGGTGGTGGGTGCCAACGGCGCGTTTTCGTGGCTGCGCAGTGAAAACGAAGACAAGTTCGGCACGCACACAGACTGGCGCCCCAACAAGTTCTTGTGGTACGGCACGAGCAAGGCCTTCAACAGCCTCACGTTGACCTTCCGCGAGACCGACGTGGGCGTGTTTTGCGCCCACCACTACCGCTACCGGCCCGACATGAGCACCTTCTTGGTGGAGGTGGAAGACGGCACCTGGCGCCGTGCTGGCTTTGCCACCATGAGCCCTGAAGACACCCAGCGCTATTGCGAGCGCGTGTTTGCCAAGGACCTGGAGGGCCACCCCATCATCAGCAACCAATCACACTGGCGCAGCTTCCCCGCCATCTGGAACGAACGCTGGAGCTTTGACAACGTGGTGCTGCTGGGCGACGCGCTGCGCACGGCGCACTTTTCCATTGGCTCGGGCACGCGGCTGGCCATGGAAGACGCGGTGGCGCTGTTCAAGGCCTTCAAGGCCTGCGGCAGTGATGTGGGCGCTGCGCTGGCGCGCTTTCAGGCCGACCGCCTGCCGCCCATGAAGAAGATCTGGGACGCCGCCAACGTGAGCCTGCGCTGGTACGAAGGCATGGACCACTTGGTCAAGACGCTGAGCCCCACGGCGTTTGCCTACAGCTACATGACCCGCACCGGCCGCGTCAGCCATGCCGAAGTAAAACGGCGTGACCCGCAGTTGGCCGCCGCCTACGAGGCACTGCACCCCGAAGCCGCCACCTGACACACTGCGGGCGGCGGCCGTTTCAGCCGTCGCCGGGCCAGCTGGCCACCTTCTACTTTGGCGGTACGGTGGTGCTGGGGCAGGGCACTGGGGCTGACGAGGTGTTTGCGCTGGTGGCGCAATAGCGTGTCACCGTCATCGCCGCTGTGGTGCCGCTGATCACGGCCTGGCTCAACGCACCCGAGGTGGCGCGCCACGACCTGCGTTCGCGGGCACTGCTGAATTCCGCCAGGCACTGCGCGACGCGCTTGAAGCCACCCAGGGTTTGGTGGGCACCCACGGCGTGTACACCATGGGCCCCGCTGACCACGCCGGTGTGGACCAGCGCGCCCGTGTGCTGGTGCGCGTGGAAGGTGCCGACTGGAAGCTCGTCAAATAGGGCGTGTGGGCGCTGCGCGGCGGCGTGCCGGGGGCTGGCCCGCCAAGGTTTGGCCGCGGCCCACGCCCGGTCGGCCCCGCCGCTGGGGCCTGCTGCCGCCGCCTGCGCAAGTGCTGGCACACTCGGTGGCCAGCCTGGCTGCGTCACGCACGCACGCCCGCCACGCCCCACACAGGACGCCGAAATGAGCCAAGCCACAGACTTGCTGCAAGACACCACCGACCTGGACGCCACCGTCAAGGCCGCCGAACTGATGACCGACCTGGTGGAACACGAAGGCGAGGCCACGCTCTACACCTTTGACGACGACTCCGTGCTGCTGGTGCTGGGCTTGCAAGCCGCAGCCCACGTCGACATTGCCGCGGCGCGGCAGGCGATGGGTGGCTGACGATCTGCGGCAACGGCCCCGTTGCGAAACAACGGGTTGCACATGCAGGGGGAACCTTGCACGGGCTGCTGGCATCCCACGGGTGCCATGCCGGTCTTGCCGATGAACCTGCCGAGATACCCCGCCATGAAACCCACGATCAAAAGAACGTTGAAACGCGACATCCAAAACGCCTTGGCGGCCACCACTGTGGTGGCCTTGGCCTTGATGGCCCCCGGCTTGGTGTTGGCGCAAGACACCAGTTCCACCGCCGTGTCTGGCGTCGTGCAGCGTGTGGGTGACGCCCTGGAGCGTGGCGCCCAGGCGGCCGCGCGTGGCATTGAACGTGGCGCCAAGGCGGCCGAGCACGGCATCCGGGTCGGTGTGCAGGCCACGGCGCGTGGCATAGAGCGCGGCGCCCAGGCCACGGCCAAGGCGGCGGCCACGGTGGCCAAGAAGTTGGACCTTCCGCCCGCGCCGCCGGCACCGGCTGCCCCACCCGCACCACCCAAGGACGAGGCCGCGTCGCGCACCTGACACCGCCGCGTTTTGGCCCACCCTGCGGGGCCCCTGCAAAATCCTTGGCCATGCGCCACGCCCTGAACGCCCTGCACGGACTGCCTGCGGCCATTGCTGCGGCAATAGCTGCGGCCTTTGTCTCGTTGCTGTTGAATCACGCCGCTGCCGCTGCGGCCGCTGTTGCGTCTGCTGATGCAGGCCCCGCCAGTGGCACGTTTTGCACCGAGCCGCACACCGAAGCCGGTGCCAGCCTGCCGCTGCGCCTGCCCGAATTGCACTACGCGTGTTTGTCGCTGCGCGACGGCCAGGCCATGTGGGTGGGCCGTGCCCGGAACCCGGGGCAAACCACCGTGCTGCTGGTGCATGGCCTGGGCCAAAACGCGCACCGCGACTGGGCCGACACGGTGGGCAGCCTGGTGGCTGCGGGCATGCAGGTGCTCACGGTGGACCTGCCTGGTTTTGGTGCTTCACCACCGCCGGCGCAGGCCTATGCCTTTGACACGCTCAGCGACCAACTGGCCGAGTTGCTGGTGGCGGTGGCACCCGGCCAGCGCGTGCACGTGGTCGGGCATTCACTGGGTGGTGCCGTGAGCCTGCACTTTGCGCACCGCCATGCCGCGCTGGTAGACCGGCTGGTGCTGGTGGATGCTGCTGGCATCCTTCTCAAGCCGGTGTACGCACATTCAGTGGCCAGCGTGCGGCGTTGGCAGTCGGGCTTGGCGCCGGTAGACGGGTTGATCAGCTTTCTGGGCGACCGCGTCAACAGCCTGAGCAGCCTGCTGATGCTGGGCGGTGACGGCCGCTTCGACTTTGGCCCTTGGCTGCAGCGCAACGCCGATGTGCGCCGTGCGCTGCTGGGCGGGCGCGTGCAGGTGGACGCAGCGCTGAGCCTGGTGGAGCATGACTTCAGCGCTGCCATCCGCGAGACCCATGCACCCACCACGGTGCTGTGGGGGCGTGACGACGGCATCGCACCGTTGCGCACGGGCCGCCTGCTGGCCGCGCGGCTGCCACAGGCGCGGCTGGAAGTTATTGACAGCGCGGGCCACACCCCCATGCTGGAACGCCCGGCTGACTTCAACCGTCTGCTGCTGCAAGCCCTGGCCGGCCCGCCGCCGGCGCAGCGCACGGCCTTGCCCGCCCCGGCCGCGCTGGTGAGCCAGGGCCATGTGGTTTGCCGCCAGCAAGACGGCGCTGTCTACAGCGGCCGGTTTGACAGCCTGACGCTGGATGGCTGTGGCGACGTGCGCATTGAAGGCGCGCACATCGGCTGGTTGGTGCTGGAACGCTCGGTGGTGCAGATCAGCGACAGCGTCATTGCGTCGGGCCACGCAGAGCAGCCCGCGCTCAGCGCGCGCGGCAGCGAAGTGCAGGCCACCAACGTGCAGCTGCAAGGCCGCGTGGCCGTCCGCAGCGAGAACAGCTACTTCGACCTTGCCGGCGTCAGCCTGCGGGCCAGCGAGCGTGCTGTTGAACTGCACGGTGCGCCCAGCCGGCTGTTCTTGTCGGTCAGTGACTGGCGGGGCAGCGACTTGCAGGGTGACGCGCACTTCATCTGGCCGCGCCCGGTGCGTTGAAGGCGGCTGGCCAAGCGGCGTGTCGAGCCTGCAGGGGGGCCTTGGCGGAAGCGGTGAGATTCGAACTCACGGGCCCTTGCGGGCCGCCGGTTTTCAAGACCGGTGCAATCGACCACTCTGCCACGCTTCCAAAGTGGAGCCGCGCATTCTATGTGCCCGGCCGCTGGGCTTGTTCGCAGGCCACTTGCAGCAGTTCACGGCGGCCGCCGTCCACGCGCACGGCGGTGAGCGCGCCGCCCCACACGCAGCCGGTGTCTATGGCCAACAACTCGGGTCTGTTCACCAGGCCCAGCGTGCTCCAGTGGCCAAAGGCGATGGGCTGGCCGCAGGTCTTGCGGCCGGGCACATCAAACCACGGCATCTGGCCGGGCGGCGCGGCGCCGGCCCCTTCTTTGATCTTGAAGTCGAGCCGGCCCTGCGCCGTGCAGAAGCGGATGCGTGTGAGCGTGTTGATGACAAAGCGCGCGCGCTCGGCGCCTGCCAGCCCGTTGTGCCACCGATCGGGTTCGTTGCCGTACATCACGCGCAGAAAGGCCGCCAGTTCCGGGCCCCGCAGCAATGCCTGCACTTCGGCGGCCAGTTGCAGGGTTTGCGCCGCCGTCCACTGCGGCACGACGCCGGCGTGCACGCACAGCCAGCCGGCTTCCAGGTGCGCCAGGGGCTGCTGGCGCAGCCAGTCCATCCAGGCAGGCGCGTCGGGCGCCGTCAGCACGTCTTCAAAGGTGTCGCCCTTGTGCAGGCTGCGCACGCCGTGCGCCACGGCCAGCAAGTGCAAGTCGTGGTTGCCCAGCAGGCAGGTGGCGGCGCCGCCCAGCGCGGCCATGCGCTGCAACACGGCCAGGGAAGCCGGCCCGCGGTTGACCAGGTCGCCCAGCAGCACGATGCGGTCGCGTGACGGCGAAAAGCCGATCTCGCCCAGCAAACGCTGCAAGGCGGCGTCGCAGCCCTGCACATCACCAATCAAATGAATCATCGATCGATTCTGCTACGCTCGCGCCCCTTGTCTGCAGCCCCCGCCACTCGCTGGCGGCGCGCATGGATTTCACGCTCGTCTTGTTCCTGATCCTGCTCAACGGCCTCTTTGCGATGTCGGAGATGGCCTTGACCGCCAGCCGCAAGGCGCGGCTGCAAGTCATGGTCGAAAGCCGCGAGCCCGGCGCGCAGGCGGCCATGGACCTGCACGACAACCCCACCAAGTTCTTGTCCACGGTGCAGATCGGCATCACGTCCATCGGCGTGCTCAACGGCATCGTGGGTGAAGCGGCCTTCAGCCAGCCGCTGGGCCGCTGGCTGGTGCATGGTTTTGGTGTAGCGCCACCGGTGGCAGCCATTGGTGCCACGGCACTGGTGGTGGTGCTGATCACCATCCTGACCATCATCTTTGGCGAACTGGTGCCCAAGCGCCTGGGCCAGATGTACCCCGAAACCGTGGCCCGCATGGTGGCGCGACCCATGAACTGGCTGAGCACGGCCGCGCGGCCACTGGTGGCGCTGCTGAGCGTCTGCACCAATGCCGTGTTGCAGTTGATGGGCATACGCGGCGGGCCGTCGCGCGCGGTAACTGAAGAAGAAATTGCCGCGAGCCTGGAAGAGGGCGTGGACGCGGGCGTGATTGAAGCGCAAGAACACCAGATGGTGCGCAACGTGTTCCGCCTGGACGAGCGCCAGATCTGCAGCATGATGATCCCGCGCGCCGAGATCGTGTGGCTGGACGAGACCGACCCGCTGGAGGTGCTGCTCAAGTGCATTGCCGAC